>JAJZYP010000031.1 GCA_021798015.1 bacterium | reverse complement strand
CATTTATAAAAATCATGAAAAAAACATAAACATTACTAAAATTTTAAGAATAAGATAAAATAAAGTAAAAATTACCTCTTTACAGGAGATGTCAGAGGATTAGAAATTTCTAATGCAGGATTAAGGTATTGACATTCTTTATAAATAATGTTATACATAATAAAATATGTTTATTAGCCGATAACATTTTAATATTAATAAACAATAGATCTTTTTATATTTATATATAAATTTGTTTCTTATCAAGAGCGGTGGAGGGACGGGCCCGTTTGAAACCGCAGCAACCGATAGTAATATAGAGATCGGTGCTAATTCCCGCAGGTTAATCCCTGGAAGATAAGAAGAATTGCGTTTTTGAAACCTCTTCTTCTATATTTATCAGGAAGAAGGGGTTTTTTAATTTCAATCAGGTATTTCGTCATTATCTTAAAACATATGGCTTAAAGAATAAAAATAAAACAGCTTAAATAAAACAACTTAAAATAAGGAGAGGAAATGTTCGTTAAAGGTTTAAAGTGCCGGGAATGCGGCAAAGAATATCCTGATAGTCCGCTTTATGTTTGCGACTACTGCTTCGGGCCGCTTGAAGTCGATTACGATTATGACGGAATTAAAAAACAAATAAGCATAGATAAGATTAAATCCAGAGAACCGAATATGTGGCGTTATCGTGAACTGCTTCCTATAAAAGGGGAAATCAAAATAGGTAAAAATGTGGGCTATACCCCCCTTGTAAAGGCGGATAATCTTGCAAAAGAATTAGGGGTTAAGGAATTATACATTAAAAACGATGCCGTAAACTTCCCCACATTATCCTTTAAAGACAGGGTTGTGTCTGTTGCAATAGCCAAAGCTAAAGAATTTGGTTTTAAGGTTGTAGCATGCGCTTCAACCGGAAATCTTGCAAATGCCGTTGCGGCTTTAGCAGCCTCCGCAAGCTATGAAAGCTTTGTATTTATCCCCTCAAACCTTGAAATCGGAAAAGTATTGGGGACTTCAATCTATGACACCAATTTAGTCAAGATTAATGGAAGTTATGACAAGGTCAACAGGCTTTGTACGGAAATTGCGGGAAAACACAACTGGGGATTTGTAAATATAAATTTAAGGCCTTACTATGCCGAAGGTTCAAAATCTCTTACCTTTGAAATACTTGAACAGCTTGGGTTTAAAACCCCGGATAACGTTGTTGTTCCTATGGCGGGTGGTTCTTTAATTACAAAGGTCGGAAAGGCAATAGATGAGTTCGAATATTGCGGTTTGCTACAGGGAAAACCAAAAACTAAGATTTTTGGGGCGCAGGCTACAGGATGCAACCCTATAACCGCTACTGTTAAAGAAAAAAGAGAGTTTATCAAGCCTGTCAAAACCCCGAACACAATTGCAAAATCCCTTGCAATAGGCAACCCCGCCGATGGATATTATGCCTCCGACCTTATGAGTAAAACCGGCGGATACGGCGAGGATGCAACGGATGATGAGATCATCGAAGGAATGAAGCTTTTAGCAGGAACAGAAGGGATATTTACCGAAACTGCAGGAGGTGTTACCGTTGCCGTGGCTAAAAAACTTATCGATAAGGGCTATATAAATAAAAATGAAACTACGGTTCTTGCCATAACGGGTAACGGCTTAAAGACGCTTGAGGCAATTAACGGAAAACTGAAAGAACCTGCCACAATAGATGCAAACTTAGAAGAATTTGAAAGGGTGCTTGCTAAAATCAGGGAGGGGAACTAATTAAAAACTATTTAAATTTTAAATACAAACTATAATAATAAACAATAATAATTAATTCACAATAATAACGGTGGGAGGATTAAAAAATGTCAGTAAAAGTAAGAATACCAACACCTTTAAGGTCATTAACAGACGGAAAAGCCGAGGTTGATTCTAACGGCTCAACCATCATAGAAATAATAAACGACCTTGAAAACAATTTTGTGGGTATTAAGGAAAGAATATGCGAACAAAATGACCAGATTAGAAGATTTGTTAATATTTATCTCAATGACGAAGATATTCGATTTTTGGATAGCATAAATTCTAAGGTTAAAGACGGGGATACGATTTCTATAATTCCGGCAATTGCAGGAGGTGCATCCGAAAAAAAGAAATTTTACCTTAACTATCCCCAGGAGGCCATAAAAGAACCGTTAATATATCTTATCGGTAAAAATTATAATGTTATAACAAATATTAGAAGTGCAAGCATTTCAAACGATATAGGTATAATTGCTATCGAGATAGAAGGTGAACCTCAGGAAATTGAAAAAGCGGTTAAATTTTTGGAATCAAAGGGCGTAACCGTAGAACCCATTGTTCTCGATGTGGTAGAGTAGCATAAATAATATGATAGGAAAAATGGGCAAGGTGAGGAATTAGTTTAAGGCATTTTAATGAAATTGTAATGGAGGATATAATATTTTGGAATTTACCGAAGAACAGATTAGAAGATATGCAAGACATATAATATTACCCGAGGTTGGCGGTGAAGGACAAATAAAATTGCTGTCGTCTAAAGTCTTGTTGATAGGCGCCGGCGGACTTGGCGCTCCTTGTGGATATTATTTAGGTGCGGCAGGGATCGGAACCCTTGGTATAGTGGATTTCGACACGGTTGATTTGTCTAATCTTCAAAGACAAATATGGCACGGCACTCGTGACGTAGGAAGATACAAAGTGGACTCCGCAAAGGATTCTATTGCAAGGATTAACCCGGATGTAAATGTTATAACTTATAAAGAAAAGATTAGTTCGGAAAATATTAAAGATTTGATAAGAGATTACGATGTCGTAATAGATGCAACCGATAACTTTCCGACAAGATATTTAATAAACGACGCCTGCCATTTTATGAGAAAACCCCTTGTTTACGGCTCATTATTTAGGTTTGACGGACAGGCAACGGTATTTTTGCCGGAAGAAGGCCCCTGTTATAGATGTCTTTTTCCGACTCCTCCCCCGCCCGGCTTAGTCCCAAGCTGTCAGGAGGCTGGAGTCTTGGGGGTTCTTCCCGGAGTGATTGGCGCAATTCAGGCAAACGAGGCTATAAAAATAGTCCTTGGCATTGGTCAAACGCTGAACGGAAGGCTTTTAATTTATGACGCATTAGATATGAAATTTACAGAGATGAAACTTAGAAAAGATAAAACCTGTCCTTTATGCGGCGAAACCCCCAGCGTTTTTGATTTAATCGATTATGAAGATTTCTGTGAATTTAGAAATTAAATTATTAATTATTTTTAATAATTTTAATAATAATAAAAATAAATTTAGGGAATTAATTAAATGTCTGAATACAATCTTAATAGCGAATTAAATATAAAAGGGGAAATTTGCCCTTTCACATTCGTAAAATCCAAACTTGCCTTAGAAAAGATGAAAAAAGGCGAAATTTTAAGGGTCATCGTAGATTACGAACCCGCCATTAGAAATGTTCCGCGTTCTATGGAGGAACAGGGACATAAAGTCTTATCCATTAATAAAATTAACGATACCGACTATGAAATAATTGTTGAAAAAAATGGAAAAAAATAACCCTTATCTATTTGACGTTTTTAACGTTTTATCTAATATCGGTCAAACTAAAACGGTCTTATTAAACAAAATAATCCCCTCTTCTACCGGCTCGAAATTATATGCAAAAACGGAAGGTCAAAATCCCGGCGGTTCAGTAAAAGATAGACCCGTATTATACATGATAAAAAATGCGTTAGAAAAAGGGCTTCTAAAGAAAAATATGGCCATAATCGATTCTTCCTCCGGCAATACGGGAATTTCATACGCTATGATAGGGGCGTTTTTGGGAATTAAAGTTAAAATTTACGCCCCTTCAAATATGAGCGAGGAAAGAAAGAAAATAATGCGCTTATACGGCGCAGAATTAATACTTACCCCTGCGGAAGAAAGTCATGACGGAGCAATAAAAAGGTCGATGGAGGAATACGCAAGGGGAGGCAAAGATTTATATTACATGCCTGACCAGTATAATAACCCGTATAATCCGCTGTCGCATTATGAAACCACGGCCATAGAACTTCTTGAGCAAACGGGCGGCAATATCGACTATTTCGCAACAGGCATTGGAACAGGCGGGACAATATTGGGTGTGGGGAAAAGGCTTAAGGAATATAACGATAAAATTAAAATTATAGCAGTAGTTCCAGATAACGAAATGCATGGCATAGAGGGCTGGAAATATAACTATTCATTTAACTTTGAGGGTTTCGATCATAATAAAATCATAGACGATTTTATAAAGGTTGATACCGAAGGAAGTTACGCAATGCTTAAAAGGATTATTAAAGAGGAAGGGCTTTTATGCGGATTTTCTTCGGGGGCTAATGTGTGCGGCATTTCTAAGTTCGCAAACAAATACAAAGGAAACTATGCAACGGTACTTCCAGACACTGGTTCAAGATACCTTTCTACGAGAGTTTTTATCGACTTATAATTTATAATGATTAACGAAATGCAACAACTTCTTAATATAAAACTTAATTTAATAATATAATAAATAATACAACTGATTAATTTTATGGCTATAATAATTCCGACAATCGAACTGGAAATTATCAAAAAGCATGTTGCGGCAATATTTCCCTATGAGGCTTGCGGAGGCTTGCTTGGGAGACTTGAAGGAGAAAATAAAATCGTGGTAAAGGCTTACCCCGCCAAAAACCGCTTTGGAAAAATAGCATGGGATAGTTTTGAAATCGAACCAAAAGATATGCTTGAAATGGATAAGATTTCAAGAAAGGAAAATTTAGAAATTTTGGGCTTTTATCATTCGCACCCAAACCACCCCGCAATCCCATCAAACTTTGACATAAACGCCTCCTGGCCTTATTATTCCTATGTAATCCTTTCTGTAAAAGGAAATAGCCCTGAAAATGTAGCCGATATCAAGAGTTATTTAATACCGAATAAAAATTCCGCGCCGGTTGCGGAAGATGTCGAAATAACATAAAGGAATGTAAATTGCATCATAATAAAAATAAAAGACTCGCTTTTTATGTCGATTATGACCGTTTTAACTCTAAAGAGGCGCCTCCAATCCTCTTCTTCATTTCATTTCTGAGAAATACAGGCTATAAAGTAGATTTTTTCATTAAGGAAAAGGACCTGATAAACGCATTTAAAAACCATACTGCTATAATAGCCGAAAAAAAACCTTTTAATGCCGTTGATGCCGTCAGCGGCACTTATTACGATGCCTGCCTTCTTTCGTTAATGAGCGCCGATAACTTAAGAAAAATACTTCAAACGGCAATAAAAATAAAAGAGGCAAGCCCTTTTACCGTTAATATCCTTGGTGGAACCGGCGTTTACGGTTATTATAAAGATTTGATAAAAGCTGAAGGCATTGATATAACGATAGAAGGCGATGCGGAAAAAACGCTTCCTGCCGTTTTAGACAATATTACGACGATTTATAAATATTATGATAATGAAAAACACAAAGATTTTATTATAGAAGAACCGAATGGTAAAATTTTTAAAAACTATCCCAATAAATTAATGTCCGGTATCACAAAAGAAGAGGCATATTTTTGTACATCCGACCACATGGAAATACTGTTTAAACGAAAAGGACAATATCTTTCTCCTATAATGAACGTACCGGAAATGATTTTTTTTAAAAGAAGAATTAAGACATATCAACAGAAATTGCCATCATTAAAAAATGAAGAAGAAAGCCTTCATAATATTTCAGATATGATCGGTCAAAATAAAGAACAGTCCGTTAAAAGTGAAAATAGTCCTACCGATTTTGTAATTAAATGCCCTGTATCTAATATCGCAATCAAATTAAATAACGAAGCGATCAGATTTTTTGAAAAGGTCGATCTCTCTCATAATGACTTTAATAGATTTTATGAACCCTATAAAGATATTATCACAAGTGAAGAGTTTGCAAGTGTTATTTTACCATTTCCAAGTGAAGAAGAAATAAATGCCGAATACATAGATTATCCATGGGATATTTATGATCATTACAAATTCGAATCTATCGGAATATATGCTCAAAGAGGTTGCAACTGGGGGAAATGCTCATATTGCTCTATAGTAAACTATAAGTATAGAAAACTAGACACGGGCTTTCTTATAAAAATATTAAACGAGGCTAAAAATCATTATGTTTCCGGCATTAGTTTTGACGATGATCTGTTTGTTCAAAATAAGAAATGGACAAATGAATTTTTTGACGGAATTATTGCCGTAAAATTAAATAAAAGATTTAATTTTACCGCTATGTTTAAAGTAGAGCATATTGATAATATCGAACTTTTGAATAAAATAAAAAAGGCTAATTTTTCCAAGATCCAGTTAGGCGTGGAAAGTTTTTTACCGAAAAAAATTTCATATTTTTCGAAGACAAAAGAAGGAAAAGAACTTATATATATAAATAAAGCTAAAAAAGTAATAGATTACTGCGCAAACATAGGAATTATACCCTCTTCATTTATCATTTTAACCATTCCGGATAAAGATTTTAGTTTATTTGATATAGTTCAAGAAATGGGGGAAATAGTTGACATAATAATCAATGTTTATGATAGGCATAAAGTTCTTCCGATTTTTATGTTCAATGATTTCATCAACGCCTACCCCAATGCTCCTTTGTTAAATAAACAGGCTTATTCCAAATTTATTGTTCCCCTTTGCGGGGAGGTGGATTCGTCAGAACATGATGGTGTTCTTACCAATATCCTGAATTTAAGGAGTATTGGGGTGCCTTACCTGTATAAATTTGAAAACTTAAAGATCGCCCACTTTATCAATATACTTTTAAAACTTTTGAAAGATTCCGAAGACAAAGGATTAAATGTGGGCGCAGGGGAAGAAGAAAGAATGTTTATTCATATAAAGAATATTCTTAATTCGCTAAATAGTTCATTTGATCTTTATGGATCGCCCACATTCTTACTATACGATATTATAGACTATTTAGATTTAACCTATAACGAAAATACCGGCATTTTAAAAGACATTCTTGCGCATCATTTTGGCGTAAATGATATAAATAAATTTAAAAATTATATTGCTTCCGGTAAAATAGACGCACATAAAGCATTGAGCATTTTTAGCGGTATAATAAGCGGTTTTGATGAACTGAATAGACGCCAAAAAGAAGAAAAAGATAAAGGAAAAGCTATTACCGATATTTTAATCAAAAGGGTTGAAAGCTTTTTAGAACGATATTAACTATTGCTTCTTAATTGTTTTTTTTATAAACTTATTTCTGCAAGCAGTTCCTCTGCAAGCTTGTTCTTTGACTCTCTTTTGAAGGTTTTTATTTCTCCAGTTTTGTTTATTAAAAATCCTTCGTTTTCGTCGCCGCCGATAATATCTTTAGATACGTCGTTTATAAAAATATAGTCCAAAGACTTTTCGGAAAGTTTTTTCCGTCCGTTTTCTATTACGGAATCGGTTTCTGCGGCAAAACCAAAAATTATCTGTTCCTCTTTTTTCATTTCGGACAGAGCCTTCAATAAATCCTCATTCTGAACAAGTTCTACATTAAGATTTAAGTCCCCTTTTTTTATCTTATTTGAGCTTTTTTCTTTAAAGCTATAATCCGAAACGGCGGCCGCCATCAAAAGTATGCCGCACCGTTTAAATTCGCTCAATAATGCATCTTTCAAATCGGCAAAACTTTTACATTTTATTATCCTTATGTTTTTATTGATATATTGACAGGAAGTATCAATATTCAAAGCAATTAATGACACTTCGGCGCCCAATTTAATCGCTTCGTTGGCAAGGCTGATACCCATCTTTCCGCTTGAAGCGTTTGAAATAAACCTCACAGGGTCGAGATATTCCCTTGTAGCCCCTGCCGTTATTAAAACTCTTCTGCCTTTTAGCGTCTTTTCTTTAAAAACCGATTCAAGTTCAAACATAATGTCGGAAGTGTCGGGAAACTTTCCTTCTCCAAAATCGCCGCAGGCAAGACCTCCTATCCCCGGTGAAACAACATAAAAATTTTGTTCAATAAGGCTATCCAGATTTTTTTGCAATATTTTATTTGAAAACATATTTGGATTCATTGCCGGAACTAAGACCTTTGGTTTATCTTGCGAGGCTGAAACAACTAATGTTATTAATGTGTCCGCAATACCGCAGGCAAGTTTATTTATCGTGTTATATGTGGCAGGAGCTATTAATATCAAATCGGCATATTTGGAAAGCGAGACATGGGCAAGAGGGCTCTTAAAAGCATCGTCGCTAAAAACCTCTTCCCCGAAAGATTCAAAAATATAAGGAGAGATAAATTTGGCGGCGGATGAGCTGACTGTTATTTTAACATTTGCGCCCTCCCTTTTAAGCTCTCTATATAAATCAACGCTTTTATAGCAGGCAATCGAACCTGTTATACATAAAAGAATATTTTTGTCTTTTAAAGTCATATAAATTAGAAAAATCAGATTAAATAGGCATTATATTTTTTTTCTTCCCCTATGGTAGTGGTGTCGCCATGGCCCGGCAAAACTAAGACGCCGTCATCTAATATCAACAACTTGTCTTTAATGGAGTTTATAATCTCGTCAAATGAACCGCCCAATAAATCTGTTCTGCCAATCGTATTTTTAAAAAGGGTATCTCCGCTAAAAAGGTATTTCTCATTTACTAAAAAAGAGGTGCTTCCCGGCGAATGACCGGGGGTAAAAATCGGAAGGATATTAATATCTCCTAAATTTATCTCTTTATTTTCGACTAAATACTCATCTATTATAATTTCTTCCTTAAAATCAAATCCCAAGTATTCGGCTTGATTTTTTAAATTTTTTAATATAAAATTCTCTTCTTTGTTGGCAATAATTTTAATTCCGTATTTTTCTTTAAAATAATTATCCATAATTACATGGTCTATATGACAATGGGTATTAAGGATAAATTTCAGATCGATATTTTCATCTTTTATTATTTTTTCAATTCTTTTTTCTTGACCCCCCGGGTCGATTATAAAACCCTCTTTTTTGTCATTCTTATCATTAAATACAAGATATGTGTTTACCTCAAAAGGTCCTGCGGGAATAGTATAAAATTTCATAATTTATTATAAAGCAAACCCTCTTATTTTAAATTAATTAAGTAAGTATTTTTGAAAAGAACTTATTAATGTATTAAGATTTTCTGCCGTATCCGATTCTCCATATATTCTCATTAAATCCTCGGTACCCGAAAGTCTTGCCAAAAGCCACGAATCGTCATCAAAAAAAATCTTATATCCGTCGGTTGTATTCTTGTAAGTAACCTTCTTGCCCTCAAAAATAGCCGGAAAATTTTCCATCTTCTCATCTATTTCTGCCTTAAATTCTTCTTTATCCACAGGAACATTTATCCGTTTGCTATAAATGAGTCCAAATTTTTCAAGAAGATTTTTAACAAGTAATTTTAACGGCTTTTTATAATACGACAACATTTCCAAAACTAAAAGGCATGTATAAATTCCATCTTTATCAGGGGTATGGCCTGTTACCGTCAGTCCTGAGGATTCTTCCCCCGCCATTACAACCTTGTTTTCGGATATAAGTTTACCAAGATATTTAAAACCAACAGGGGTTTCGATAACTTTAAAGCCGTAATATTTTGCAACCCTATCGACTAAAGCCGTGGTAGCCACACTTCTTGCAACGTCGCCTTTTATGCCTTTACCCTCTATATAATAATTATAAAGAAGAGGAAAAATTATATTCGGTTCCACAAACTCTCCATCCTCATCCAATATGCCATATCTATCTGCATCCCCATCCGCTGCAAGCCCCAAGGCTAATTTTCCTGTTTCATTTTTCTCATTATTCTTATTATAATCTCTAATTAATTCACCCATTCCCTTTAAATTTTTAGCCGAAGGGTCCGGCGCCATACCCGGAGCAAAAAAGGCGTCTCTATTTTCATCAATTTCTTTGAAATCGAGACCCGTTTCAGCCAATATGCCGCCTATAATCCCTTTTGATGTTCCATGCAATGAGGTTATGAAAGCAAATATATTTTTATTATTCTCCGATATAAGTTTTAAATCGATTTTAGTCTTGATTAGATTAACATAATGGCTTATAAAATCTTCTTCTTCCAATAACCCTTGATTTTTGGCATCATCAAAGCCTATAAATTTGTATTCGGGTGATTTTAAAAGTTCATTCGATTTTCTTGTTATAACTTCGGTATCTTCTGGAAGAGCAGGTCCTCCCCAATCCGGAGAAAACTTAATACCGTTATAATTATAAGGGTTGTGGCTTGCCGTTATGTTTATTGCCCCTAAAGCCTTTTCTTTTAATATTTTTATGGATATAACAGGAGTTGGAGTAAAACTTTCAGCAAAAATAACGGAAAACCCGTTAGCGCAAAAAACGCAAGCGCTTAATCTGGCAAATTCTTCGGATAAAAACCTTGTATCATAGCCTACAATTATCTTTTTCGAAGGCAACAGCCCGTTCCCGCTATACTTTTCCGTTAAAAAATCGCATATAGCCTGGGACACCAATTTTACAACATCAAAAGTAAAGTCGTCTGCAATCTTACCCCTATAACCCGATGTTCCGAATTCAATCTTAAGACCTTCCTTGTTATGACAGAGTACTGAAGTCTCTTTCATTCTTCCACCCCTCTATATCGCTGCGAAATTGATCTATCAACGACAAAGCATCTTCTTTTTCCCTGCTTTCAGAAAATATCTCAAAATGAGCGCCTTCCGATGTCGGATATGCCAAAACCCATCCGTTTGATTTTATTAGCTTTATCCCATCAATAAACAACGCATTATCATCCCTGTATTTTTCTACGAACTTTCTCATTATAAACCCCTTTAATTCGGTTGGGCAAGGAATCATTTTATATTCAAAATAGGTCGGCTCGATATAACGCAATTCATTTTTAATTGTGGTATTAAGTTTGGCAAGCATTTCAAGGAGTTTTATTGCAGAATACATTCCGTCAAAAGCAGGCATAAATTTAGAATAAATATAGCCCCCCTCGTTGTCGCCGGCAAAATAGACCTTGGAATCGGCAGATTTTTCCATAAGGGCGTTTGAAGAGTTTTTGGCTAAAATTACTTCAAAGTTATAGTCCTTAGCCATTTTTAATATATTAAACGATGAATTGATAGGAACGGTAATAATTTTATCTGTTTTTCCCATCTTCATAACAAGAAGGCACATTAATGACAGTGCCGTATTTCCATCGATATTATCTCCGTTTTCATCACAAATATATATCTTTTCTCCGCCGTTATCGATAAAAATACCCAGATCCGCACCAACGGATTTTACAATACTTGACAAGTCCTTAAGCGATTTTTTAAATTCCTTTTCCGTTTTTGTAATCTTTGTCTGGTCTAAATTTGCATTTAGGTGAATGGAATCTATTCCCAGCCTTCCAATTACTGTGGGAAAAATCTTGCTTGAACTTCCATAAGAATAATCTATTACGACCTTAAATTTTCTCTTTATAATTTTATCGGTTTCGATTGTATTTAAAAATCCATCGGTATAATATTCCGTTCCATGCGTTGGATAAAATATCTCGCCCGTCTCTTCGGAACCAACCCTTGTATAATCTTCTCTGAAAAACAGTCTTTCGATTTTTTGTTCGCTCAAGGCGGATAAATCTAGACCATTGGAATCAAAAAACTTTATGTTTAAAAGTTTCTTATCAAAGGGATGTTTTCTGACATGAATACCTCCATAACTCTTAAATTGCTTTGCCTGATACCTGACGATAGATATCGGCGTATCGCTAAAATCGTTTACATTAACCCCCACGGAGAGAACTCCCGACATCATAGCCCTTGAAAACAGCCTCGATGTTTTATGACTATCCCTCGAAACGGAAATGGTTTTGTTTTTACCAATCGTTGCGCCAAACGCGCCCCCTAATTTCGATGCAAATTCAGGCGTTATTTCTAAGTTCGCAAGACCTGTTATACCATATTGACCGAATATTTTAGCGCTCCATTTATCAGACCAAATGAGACTTTCCGATAATATTGCCCCTTCCTCCACATTTTTAAAAGGCCAGATTTTAACATTGGGATTTATCACGGCTTCATTGCCAATATTACATATATCTGATATTACAGCGCCTGAGCCGATAAAAACATTTCTGCCGATATTGGATTTATAACCTAATATAGCCTCTTGAATCTCGCAATTTGCGCCTATTTTTGAATTTTTTCCAACAACAGACCCGCTTAAAACGGTATTTTCACCAATTGTACAATTATCGCCTATAACACAATTTTTAATCTTGCAATTTTGAAGTATATGAACATTTTTACCGAATATCGAATTTTCAACATCACAACTTATATCTATAATGCTTTTTTCACCAATTTTTATATTGTTCTTAGCAAGCGTTTCCCCCTCTATATTTAAATCTATCTTGCCTGCTATAATGTCTAAATGGCTTTGCCTGTATTCCGAAAGCGTGCCTACATCTCTCCAATAGCCTGAAGATATATAACCAAAAAGACTTATATCTTCTTTTTTTAAAAGCATTGGAAAAAGGTCCTTTGAAAAATCAAACTCGCTTTTTTCAGGGATTAGCTTTAGCACATTTCTATTTAAAACATAAATTCCCGTATTGATTGTATCGCTAAAAACCTCAGACCATGTCGGTTTTTCAAGAAATTTTGTTATCCTGCCTTCGCTATCCGTAATAACTATTCCATACGGCAATGGATTCTCGATCCTTGTAAGAACAATTGTGGCATCGCTATTTCTGCTAATGTGAAAATCTATAGATTTTCTTAGATTAATATCCGTAATTATATCGGCGCTAATTACAAGAAAGCCATCTTCTTTAATGATTTTCTCCACATTTTTAACTGCACCCGCAGTTCCGTAATCTTCTTCCGCAAGGACATATTCGATATTCACTCCAAAATCCGCCCCATCCTTAAAATAATTCTTTATTACTTCCGGCTGCACATAAAGCAAAATAATTAAATCAACTATTCCATGTATTTTTAACAGATTGATAACATGCTCCATCATAGGCTTGTTTGCTACATGTATCATAGGTTTAGGGGCATTATTCGTTAAAGGTTTAAGTCTTGTCCCGAAACCGCCTGCCATTATAACTGCCTGCATATAAATACTCCTTTTACCGGATAAGAATTGTATTCTAAGAAATATTGCAAAATCTTGGGTTGTATTATAGGATTAATTATATTAAAATTATATCCTAATAATTCATAAAATCAAAAATAAAAATTTATTTTATGCTTTCTTATATTCTTCATTTAGACACAGCCCTTTTTTTATTCATAAACAATAACTTTCATTTTTCCTTCCTTAATGACAATATGCGAGCTGTTACATTTTTGGGTAACGGTTGGGTAGTATACTGGTTGGTTCTTGTTTGTGCCTATATTTACAATCGTTCAAAATTTAAACAATCGTTCTTTCTGCTTTTTTTAACGCAAATTATCCCTGGCATACCGGACATCATCATAAAAAGACTTGTGAATAGGCCAAGACCAATCGTTGCGCTTCATAATCTTATAAAAGACGGCGCAGTTCATGTTAATTTACTTGGAAGACACTTAACCAAATACTCATTCCCGTCTGGTCACACCACGACCGCTTTTTCTTTAGCCGTTGCTCTTTCGTATCTGTTCCCAAAACACTATAAATTGTTTTACATTCTGGCATTCGTCGTCGCCTTTTCGCGTGTTTACGATGGCGAACACTATCCGTTAGATGTTATAGCCGGAGGAATTTTAGGCTATTTATTTGCGAAAATTACGCTTATCGTATATAAAAAAATAAAGAAAATAAACGGATATAACTTTGAAAAATTGTAGTTAAATAATGAGGTTATTTGGTAATATTATTGTTTTTAATTAATCTCTTTGATTCGATAAAAATCGCAATTTTTTCGGCAATTCTTTTTGACACCTTTTTTAACGCCATCTTTTCTTGTTTATGCGCAACAAGAGGGTTAATATAATTATAATAAAAGGCGCTGGATGAAATATTGACATTGTCAAAGATTATTCTTCCGCTTGTCTTATACATACTTATCGATACGGTCGCCGTTATCATATAATCAACCGCAGCCGCAACACCGGTGTATGACATAACGCTATTTTGAACAGAGATAATCTTTCCGGTTAAATAATATCTTGCATCCCCTTTATTTGCGGTAAACATATCCGTTGAAGTATTTAAAGAATATGCAAGATTATTTGAAAAGTAAACCCCCACACCGGATTTATAGGTAAAATTTTTAAAAGGCTTTATAAATATTTGAGAAATATTATTATATTTTTTATATTTGCCGGAAATATTGACGGAGTCTTTTTTTTGATTTAATATTCTAAAGCCGCAAGCGGAAGTATAAATTGAAACAAAGATAATAATAATAACTAGTGCAAATTTATGTTTCATATTAATTATATTATATTTATATTATTATACTTAGTAGTTTATTTTTAACATATATGGTTTTTTTAATACTGCTTTTATGCGCAACATATTTTCTTATTTTATTGCTATCCAATGCAATCTCAAGCACTGAGTCTTCACCCGCATTTAAATCTGCAACTATAAGGTCTCTCATTTTGCCGTTTACTTGCACGGCTATATTACACTTTTCTTGAACATAACCCGTGTCCAAAATCTTTGGCCACAACTCATTTTCTATTTCAGAACCATTTAAGATTTCAAATGTTTCTGAACAGATATGCGGAATAAACGGATATAATATTACAATAACGGAGTTCAAGAAATATTTAAGCAAATATTTATCGGCTCTGCTTAAAACTCCCTCTTTTTGAACACCTTCCGTTACATAATCGTTAAAATTGTTAAGTAATTCCATCGAAGAACTTATTATCGTATTAAAATGATAACGCCCATCCATTTCCATTTCCGCTTTTTCTATCACCTGTCCAAGCTGATAGATAATTTTTTTAATGCCGTGATTTATTTCACTTTTTTTAATTATATTTATATGGGAATGTTTAATTTCTGTGCTTTCGCCTTCTATTCCAAAGTCATTATCAATATCTTTAAAAATATCTGCATAAGTTATAATTGTTTTGTAAAATTTATTGATAAACCTGGATGCCCCTTCGACCCCGGAATCATTCCATTCCAGATCCTTTTCGGGCGGGGCGGCAAAAAGAACAAATAATCTTACCGTATCGGCCCCGAATTTTTTAATAAGCTCATCGGGATCGACCACATTACCTTTGGATTTAGACATTTTGGAACCGTTTTTTACAACCATTCCCTGCGTTAAAAGATTCTCAAACGGTTCGTTTAATTCAAAGTAATTTAAATCTCTTAAGGCCTTCACAAAAAACCTCGAATATAAAAGGTGCATAACGGCATGCTCAACCCCCCCTATATACTGATTAACTGGAAGCCAATACATTATATCTTCTTTTTTAAACGGAATCGGCTCATCTCTGTCCCTAAGGGTATATCTTAAAAAGTACCATGAAGATTCGACGAATGTATCCATTGTATCGGTCTCGCGCCTTGCATAGCCTCCGCATTTAGGGCATTTTGCGTTTATAAAAAACTCTAATTTTTCTAACGGTGAAGCCCCCTTACCGGTAAAAGTAACATTGTTAGGTAAAACTAACGGTAAATCGCTTTCATTTAAAGGAACCATCCCGCATTTTTCACAGTAAACCACAGGAATTGGGCAGCCCCAATATCTTTGACGGGATATTCCCCAGTCCTTAAGCCTGTAATTAATAGCCCTTTTACCTATACCCATCTTTTCCGCATATGTAGCAATCTTTTCCTTTGCCTCATCGGAAAAAAGTCCGTTAAACTCTCCGGAGTTGACAAGTTTGCCCTGCAAAGTATATAGAAGGTCGTCTTCAGGCGCCTTTCCCTGCTCTTTCTCTGGTTTTATTACCCTAATTATTTCAATATTATATTTTTTTGCAAACTCATAATCCCGCGTGTCATGAGCCGGAACGGACATTATTGCGCCTGTTCCATAATCCATTAAAACAAAATTTGCCACGTATATTGGAATATTTTTGCCTGTAAACGGATTAATAGCATATGAACCTGTAAAAAATCCGTCTTTTTCCGTAATATCTTTTGAAATTAAAGAATTGTGGATAATTCTTTCTAATTCTATTTTTTTTTCAGAGTCTTTAGTTAATTTTTTGGCAAGCAGATGAAACGGCGAAATGGCAATAAAGGTTGCCCCGAAAATAGTATCCGCCCTTGTTGTAAATATCTCGATCGTATCATCGTTTTCGCCTTTTTTATCATTTACAATGCCGCCGCCTTCCGTAAAATCAGCTATCTTAAAAAATACGCTTAAACCTGAACTCTTTCCAATCCAATTCTTTTGCATTGTTCTGACTTTATCCGGCCAGCCTTTTAAATTATCCAGATCTTTGAGCAGCTCTTCCGCATAAGCCGTTATTTTAAAGAACCATTGTTCCATATTTTTTATTGTTACATTATTTCCGCATCTCCAGCACTTACCGTCTTCAACCTGTTCGTTTGCAAGCGTCGTATGACAGGATTCACACCAGTTGACATTGGAAATCTTCTTATAAGCCAATCCCTTCCTTAACATTTGCAAGAAGAATAACTGTTCCCATTTATAATATGACGGGTCGGATGTTATGATAATTTTGTCCCAATCGTAAGAAAAACCAAGCCTTTTTAACTGCGCAATCATCGAACCTATATTATTTTTCGTCCATTCAAAGGGGTTGGTCTTATTTTTTATCGCGGCATTTTCCGCAGGAAGTCCAAAGCTATCAAAACCGATAGGGTGAAGAACAATATATCCTTTTAATCTTTTAAAACGGGCAATCGCATCTCCAATTGCGTAATTTCTGACATGTCCCATATGAATTCGGCCTGAAGGGTACGGAAACATTTCTAAACAATAGAATTTTTTTTTGTTTCTTAAATGGTTGTCCTTTACACTAAAAACATTTTCCTTTTCCCAAAAAGATTGCCACTTGCCTTCTATTTTATCGAAATCGTAATTTTTATCTATTTCCATTTTTATGATGTATAATGCTTACAACAATATTCTATATGTACTTAATTATAGAAATAAAAAACAGTATTGTTCCCGTCACAACGGAGCTGTCCGCAAGATTAAAGCTTGGCCAGTGATAGCCGTAAATATGAAAATCAAGGAAATCCACAACATAACCTTGAAAAATTCTGCTTAGAAGATTAGAAAATGCGCCTGAAATTATTAAAGACGAAGAAATTATAAATAAACCTGAATTAATTTTTAACTTAAATAAAATATAGGTTATGAAAATAATGATTAAGGCCGTAAATATTATAATAAGCAAAGACGAGTAATTATTCATAAGACCAAAAGCAACACCGGTATTATCAACATGAACTATATTGAAATAATGTTTGATTACGGTTATCTTTTGAAATAACGATATTCGTTTATTAACTAAATATTTTAAATATTGATCAAAAATTAAAACTGGAAGGAAAATAGAAATTAATATGATTAACTTTTTCTTCATTTATATGGATTTAAAATGATTTTTTTAAATTATTTTTTTTGGAACAATCTATCAACGCTTCTATCCCCGGAAGTTTCTTTCCTTCCAAAAGTTCCAGAAACGCACCTCCGCCTGTCGAAACATAAGACATCTTGGCAAATTCCCCCGCCCTGTGTAAAGCGACATCGGTATCGCCGCCGCCCACAATTGTAAGAGCATAAGCATTTGCCACACTTGAAACCAAAGCAAATGTTCCCCTGCTAAAGGCATCGAATTCAAACACACCCATTGGGCCATTCCATACAATTGTTTTAGCATTTTGAATAGCCTCCGTAAAAAGGGTAACCGTTGCAGGACCTATATCTAGCGCCATCCAGCCTTTCGGAATTTCCTGAACGGTGGTAACCTTGGTTTCCGCATCGGGCGTAAACCTGTCTGCAACAACGACATCCACGGGAAGGTAAAGCTTTATATTTTTTTCCTTTACTTTTTCAAGGGTTTTTTTTGCATATTCAATCATGTCGTCTTCAACTAACGAACTGCCGACATCATATCCCATAGCCTTAAGAAAGGTATTGGACATGGCTCCGCCTATAATAAGTTTATCAACCTTGTCGGCGAAATTTGACAATACCTCAATTTTTCCGGAAACTTTTGCCCCTCCGACAATAGCAACAAAGGGCTTCATAGGGTTTTCCACAGCCCTTGTAAAGTAATTTAACTCTTTTCTTACAAGAAAACCCGCGGCGCAAGTTTTCACGAATTTTGTAACAGAGACATTCGAAGCGTGAGATCTATGAGCTGTGGCAAATGCATCGTTAACATAAATATCGCATAATGAAGCTAATTTTTCCCCAAACAATTCATCATTTTTTGTTTCTTCCGAATAAAATCTTAAATTTTCAAGAAGTATAATATCGCCGTAAGATGCAGATTTAACAGTATTTTCAGCCAACTCTCCAATGCAGTCGTTTACAAATTGAACATCTTTATCTAAAAGTCTGCTTAATCTTTTCGCAACTACTATGAGTGAAAGTTCAGGAACCTTACTCCCTTGGGGTCTTCCCATATGGGACATCAAAACTACCTTTGCATTTTCGTCTAAACAATAATTTATTGTGGGAAGAACCGCCCTAATTCGAGTATCATCGGTAATATTTCCGTTTTGGTCAAGGGGAACATTAAAATCCACCCTTATAAGAAGGGTCTTATTCTTTATGTCTATTTCGTCAATATAAACTATATTTTCCATTATTGCATCATCATAACTGCCATTTCGGCAAGCCTTGTGGAATACCCCCATTCATTGTCATACCACGCCAGAACCTTAACGAGGTCGTCTCCTATCACCTTCGTGCTTAAAGAATCGACAGTGGAGGAGTAAGGATTTCCGAGATAATCTATCGAAACCAAAGGCTCTTTGCTAAAAGCAAGAATTCCTTTTAAATAACTTTCCGAAGCCTCTTCTAATTTTGAATTTACCTCCAAAACGGATGTTTTTTTAGAAACCTTGCATACTAAATCGTTAATAGAGACATCGGGCGTAGGCACCCTTAAAGACATCCCGTCAAGTTTATCTTTGAGTTCGGGCAACA
>JAJZYP010000150.1 GCA_021798015.1 bacterium | reverse complement strand
AAGGTAGGCGGGGAATCCGCCGAACTCACGCCTGCGGAGTATGCTCCGGCGGGTATCCATAACACCGGATATAGCCGTCATACATTGAAACAGGAAGCCTCTTGATTTATCGAGAGGTAGTTCACAAAGGTTTTGCTGGACAGACACAAATGACAGTGCCGCCAATAAGAAAAAGAAATATAATTTTTTCATTATAAGTAAATAAATCTGACCCCTTTTCTTCCTGATATTGCCTCCATTTATGATTCTCGATAGAGTCATTTTGTATTATATAAAGAGTTACTATCGCATCATATGGAAATATTATCAACTGTTTTTTCTCGCCCTGTTAATAACTTTTATTTAGAAAAAACATTTTTGCCGTTTCGGACTGGTTCTTGTTAAGTTAATTATATAAAACCGATTTAGTTTGACATTATTGAAATATGATATTATTATTCAAGATATGAAAGAAAATATTTCACATAATGAAACAAAATATATTAAACGCCGGATGGCAAGGATTATAAGGGAAACTATCGGAAGATTTTCCGTTATAGTCGTCAGCGGCGCGCGCCAGTCGGCAAAAGCACTATGCTTTTAAACGAATTTCCGGATTTTGCCTATTTTACGTTAGACGATTTCGATACGTTAGATATGGTCAGAAACGACCCATCGTATATTTTTACCCAACACGATTTTATAATTATAGACGAAGCGCAAAAACTTCCGGAAATATTCAGCGCTATAAAACTTGCCATAGATAAGTTTAAAAAGAAACGGGTCATAATTTCTGGTTCTTCAAATATCCTTTTAATGAAAAACATAACAGAATCTTTAGCTGGAAGGGCATTATACTTTGAAATGCTGCCTTTAACCTGCGGTGAAATTGATGGGATGATAGAACCGCAGAATTTTTTTGATTTATGGAACGGGGACGCAAGAATTAAAAATGGCGAAACCGCCGAAACCCCTTCCGTCATTCCGCTTATGCTGAGAGGTTTTATGCCGCATAACGTCACGACTGACGACAAAAGCAACGTAACATTATGGATGGACGGATATCGATATTATGTCGAAAAAGCCTGTAAAATGGGATTATAAAATAACCGACGTTATGGGAGTCAAAAAGATAATTCCGTTTTACGACGACTATGCGGACGACTATTAAATATAATCGCAATAAGAAGGATTATAATTTGAATTATGCAGGTTTAAACAATGGTTAATGGTTTTATACCTAAAGATTAGTTTCCGAGCCTTAAAACGCAAATTAGAGCGGCTTTCTTTTCGGAAAGTTAGCAGAACTAAGATAAAACTAAAAAACCGGAACAACAGGCGGGCGGAAATAAATTGCTAAAAAAATATTATATCCTCAAAAATTCTGTGAAAATTTACTTCCTAATATAGTGTATATTAGGAAGTAAACCGACAGGAACTAATAAAAAAATAATAAAAATTTATCGTTTTCCTGTCGATTTTCGGTTAAAAAATTCCTATAATAGTATTAAAGGAAGTTAAAAATTAACTAAACATTGAAAAACTTTATCGCTAAAAAATAAATACTTTCCCAAACTTGATTATCTTTCCGTATAGTTGTATTATTTACTTATAGAGTTAATTTTTTTAAAGGGGGTTTAAAATGAATGCTAATTTTTTAGAGTATGAATTCAACAGATATAATAAAAACTTAGAAAGCCTTCTTAAAAATGAAGGTCGTTTTGCCTTAGTTAAAGGCGACGAAGATATAGAGATTTTTGATACTTATAATGATGCCCTAAAAGCAGGGTATGAAAAATACGGGATAGAACCCTTTCTTGTTCATAAAATTAGTCGAATTGAAACGATCGTCAATTTCACAAGAAGTTTGAATATTCCGTCATGCCAAGCGTAAATCTTAATATTCAAGAATCAGGCAGTCCGACTTTACGGATTTATATATCGCCGACAAGTTATCGTATTGATGCATTAGCTAAAAGCGGAGCTCCAATTCCAAAAATTGAATCAGGAATATTTTTAATTGATACTGGTGCCAGTCAAACCTGCGTTGATCCGAAAATTATAGAAAATCTTAGACTCACACCGACCGATATAGTTCCAATTCAGACTCCGTCCACAAACGGCGTTCCGACTCATTGTAAGACATACGATGTGCAAATAACAATAACGCCGACCGTGCTTCCTTCAGAGGTTTTAGACCCAATCTTAAATATACCTTATAGTCGTACGCTGTCCGTGATAGAAGCAAGCTTGTCATATCAAGGAATATCAGGATTGATAGGCCGAGATATTCTTAAAGAATGTCTTTTGATTTACAATGGAAGGGTTGAAGGGTTCACGCTTTCTTGGTAATATTAATAAGCTTATTTCTCCTTCCCCCACACATCGTCAACCGCTTTCTTTAGCGTATCAGGCACAAGATGCGAATATCTTTTCGTCATCTGCGTCGTCCTATGTCCCAACAGCTCCCCGGTAATATACAGGCTTGTCGTTCATAACCATTTTAGAAGCGAATACGCATTTACAATCCTGAACGATATTTCCGCCTCTCTTTTGCCCTTATTTTTTTTCATAGACATAACTTCAAGTTTTCTGTTTAATCTATAATTTTCAGTCTTATCTGTCGTAATGCTCTGGATAGACATATCTTGAAATATAGGTAAAAAATGCTTGGATAAATATTTTTTTAAGTCCTTATTTTTTCCCGGAGATTGAAATTCGATATAATTATCCCATAGGTCTTTAAATCGATAATTTACAACGGACGGTAAGTTATGCTTTTTGCGGAGTATATCGGCTTTGATGGTATCGGCTATATTTTCGGCAAGTTTTTTATCGCCCGTTTTGCAGGAACCGCGATAACGTTTATTGTTCAACATGAAGTCGTAGTGGTAAGTATTGCCTATTTTGCGAATGTTATCGGACATTTTGACTTTGACAATTTTGTGACAATTTTTTATAAAAAATCATACATTTTATATAGAATATATAAAATTTAAGATTTATTGTCAAGGTCTGGAAAGGCTTATTTTACTGCGTCTTTGAATGGTCGGGACGACTGGATTTGAACCAGCGACCCCTTGCTCCCGAAGCAAGTTATTTACTGGTATAACTTGTTGATTTTATTAGTTAATTTTAATTATTAAAAATTAGCTGTATGCGAAATTGTATTTTAAGGCTATTTTTGCCCTGCTGGATGTATAAGATTAAACAGTCTTTCGTTAAACTTGTTCATTAAATCTACTTTCTCGTCAAGAGAATCCATTCTTTCATCAAGACGTCCTATATCCGCTTTAAGCTCGTTCTTAACGAAGCCGACTTTCTCGTCAAGGTGAGCTATGTCGGCTTTAAGCTCGTTTTTAACGGAACTTATATCCGATTTAAGTTCTGATTTTATTAAATCTACTTTCTCGTCTAAATGATTTATATCGGATTTAAGT
>JAJZYP010000149.1 GCA_021798015.1 bacterium | reverse complement strand
TTTGGATTATAATGCTTAAGATAAATTTTTTTTTCTTCTTGCATATTGAACTCCTTTTGTTAGTTATTTATATAAAGTTTCAGTTAAAGATTATGATTTTTTTATACCCTGCCCAATTTTGACAGCTCAAAAAATATAGCCGCATTGCTTTTAAGCAAAAAAAGATTAATATTATTAATTGACTAATCAAACTGATTAAAATAAATAGTGGAAAAAATCAGAAAAGTAAGCAACAAATGCTTCTATAAAATACGTGAGCGGTTATAATATCACCTAAATTATAACCAGAAATACTACGAAGATTTTTCGGCCATCGCCGACTTTCACATTATATAAAAATTATACTATGTTTTTTTATTTTGTCAAGCGTTTTTTTAAAAATTTTTTAATATCGATTAAGTGCTTGAATTTAAAATAAAATTATACGGTAATAATTTTTTTTATATCTTCTTTGCTTGAACTGATACATAATATTCTGACATATTTTTTGGATCTTGTCATAGCAGTATATATTAAATCGGAATAAAAACTATTTTCTTTAGGGTTCACGTCGATTAAAATTATAAATGTATTTTCCATGCCTTTAAATGCGTGAACGGTTGAATATGTAATTGAATCGTTTTGTTTGTTTTCTGCTGCGCTAACAAGTTTATATTTAGTAATTAAATCTTTTGATAATTCTTTGTGAAGAACCGATTTTTCAAAAGCCAGAAAAGAAAGTATGTTTATATATTTGGGTTTAATTCCAAGTTTAATTGCTTCATTCAAAAAACCGTCTAATTTTTTTATTTGATCTTCATCGGAAGAAAAAAATTCTATTTTGCAGTCGTCTTTTTCTCCTGTAGGAAGTTTATACTCAGTATAGACATTTTCGTCGATATTGCTAAGTTTAACGGCTGTTTCTCCTATAATTTTATAATTTCTGCAATTTTCGGAAAGTTCATAAATAGCAGGATGAGCAATATTTTTTAAATTAATTAATTCTTTTTCTACATTTTCATGTTTTCCGAAAATCTGGTATTTAAAATCGCCGAAAATTGCATACTTGCCGTCTTTGATTCCGTCTTTAATGAAATTAGTAAGACACTGCCATATTATAGGCTTTGCCAAAAGATCTTGAGCTTCATCTAATACAAGATAATCGAATTGAGAAGAAACATTAAAATCGGGATCCGTCAATTTTTCTTGAATTTTTTCGGGAAATTCTTTTTCCCAGAACTCTTTTTGCGCATTATTAGGTATTGCTGTATCCGTTAACTTCGCCATAATATTCATAGCAGGTCCAATGACGAGATTAGGCAGATTAGGGGTTAGTTTAGATATTTCTTTTATCATCCACTCGCTTATTAAACGGTTAAAACATAATAAACCAACCCTATTTCCTTCTAATGCTTTAAGTCTTGCTAATTTCATAGCTATTAAAGTTTTACCCGTTCCTGCGCCCCCGTATATGATAATTCTGTCGTTATTTTTAAAAAGATTCAATATGGGCTTTTGTTGTTGGTATAAAATTTTTTCAAGCTGTTCTTCATGTTGCTTTATCTCGTCTTTCAAAGTAGGTTTATACTTTTGAACCGGATAACACAATTCTATTATTTGTTTAATGTCTTGGTCTGTGAGAGGCGTTTTTAATTTTGCCAACTGAGGGTCTTTTTCGATGATTTGTTCAATGCGTTTTTTAATTCCTTCGCAAAATTGAAAATCGTTTAATGAATCGTATTCTTTTTTATCCATAAGCTCCAATTTATCTACAGACATATTAGGGCTAAAGTTAAAATTAGAATTTGGAAATATGCAAAAATGAACGACGGGAACATCTTTTAAAACCTGAGATAAAGCTTCCAATCGCCTATGGAAAGCAAATCGTGTGTTTTTGCTTGTTTAAACGGGTCTTTTGGTATTTTTTTATTTAAAATACCGGACGTCCATTTTGAACCGTCAAAATTTATATTTTCGGAAGATTTTACTTCAATGCAAACTATACCTGATTCTGGGACTATGACAACAAAATCTATTTCGGTTCTTTTATTCATGCACCAAGGCGTTAAATCTAACGAATGAAATGCAACCCATTTTGCTTCGCAATTTTTTAATCTATTAAAAACGCTAATTTCGCCGGGAGGCTCATCATTCATAATAAAATCTGGAATCATTTTTGCCATTTATCGATTTACCTTTATGTTAAATTTAATATTTAGCCCTGTATCTGAGCTTGGCTTTTCTGATAAAACTGCTATCGGACGGTATTTTAATTTCTCCGATAATCTCTTTATTGCAGAAATCATCGACATAGCCTTTTAAAGCGTGCGCCGTTTCTATAGCTTTTTTATCCTGCGGCACATGGTCGGCAAGCGTATTGGGCATTATAACGATAGATTTTGCCATAGACCGTGAGATAGCAACGTTTATACGTTCCAACTGCATTAAAAAAACTTCTTCTCCTATTATAATATCTGCATCGCCTACACCAAAAGTAATAATAATAACTTGACGCTCTCCACCCTGAAACTTTTCAACGGTATCAACCGCATTTTCTATAAGATCTATTGAATCGTTCGGAAATAAAGCCTTCAATTTTCGAACGACCGCTGAACGTTGGGCTCTGTGAGGAGTTACTATTCCTACGCATTTTTTCCAAAACTCTTCTTCGATAGGTTTTTTAAATCCCATTTTAGAATCATGTTTACCCCTTCCGTCAAGTTCGGAAGCGGCAAAATTTCTTAAACTCCACACAATAGATCCTACTATGCCTGCTTCAAAATCGTTACTTTGAGAAGAAATTTCGTCTTCATGAATTAATGCCATTACTTTTTTATCAGGATCGATTATTTCGCTAAAGAGTTCTGACAAAGGTAAATCTTTAGGAAATACATTTTTTGAATTTTTAATATTTTTAATATCGGATAATAAGCGAAGTTTGGTATCAGGGTAAAACGCTTTAAGCGTAGACCTATACCCTATAGTCCTTGCATAAGCGACTATATCCTCGGCAGAGCGGTAATTTATATCTAAAGGACACTGAATTATCATTTTCGACATGTTTGAAAAAGGTCTTTTAATAAGATAATTTTGGATACTACCTACAAGATAATCCTCTTTTTTGGGAGGTTCTAACGACGAAATGGGCGGCATCTGAAGATTATCGCCTGCAACTATGAGCCTGAAATCTTTTTTTAACGTCGCAAGCGGTGAAATAGCGGTAGTTACTTCCACCTGAGAACTTTCGTCGATAATAACGACGTCAAAAATCTCTTTTATAATGTCTGTGTCGGCAAACTTATACGCCTGTTTCGTGGTAGCCGCCGCGATTGTTACTTTTTTGTTATTTTTCAAGCTGTTAAAACATTCTATGGTTTTAGAGTTTATATTTTTAGAATCAAAAACAGCCGAAACAATTTTTAAACGGTTAAGGTTACAGGAAA
>JAJZYP010000030.1 GCA_021798015.1 bacterium | reverse complement strand
GGGGTATTTAAGATATAAGCGAATAGAAAGCCGGTTAATATCAGAAATACAGGTATAATCGTAGATATCCTTTCAAACAGCATATCGGTAATAGACATTAAAATTAATCCGGAGAAAAGAACGAGATATTTTAAGCTGAATCCGTCCGGGGTGATTAATTTATTTGTCGATATAGCCGACGCTATCATAAAATAGACATCAGCAAAATTGCTTGAGAAAAAAGGATACAAAATTAATATGCCGGCAAGGACGGCAAGGACGGGAATAATAAAAATACGTTTAGATTTTGTAAGCATTGAATTATCTTTTCAGTTTCATTATATTTTGTAATTTGCGGGATAGTTTCAATAACTTTTGTAGAGTATCATTATCTTTTGGAATTTACTTGCAGAAATAGAGCTTTTTATTAACCACTTTTTCAATATCTTTAACTAAATAAGGCGGTCTAATTCTATGAATTATTCTATGGCAGTTTGAACATACAGGGATAACATTTTCCAACCCAGATTTAATCGTTTTTTCTGTTTCATCATCGCTAAACATAAAAACAGGTTTTTGATGATGAATTTCTATAAAGCCTTTTCCATAGTTTCCATAAAAATCCTCAAAATCGAAACAACAAATTTTACATTTAATACGTTCGTTTTCATCGGTATATTTAATTATCGCCGCATTCCTTAATTTTATAGAACGTTCATAAGTCTTTGAATGTGTTATTTTTTGTGCGCCTTCATATATTAAAACATTTTCGTCAAATACCTTAGGCGTTTTTTCAATATCTTTTTTTTGTAAGGGTTTTTGAAAACTACTCTTGAGATCACTATATAAAAATCCGTTGCTTAATAAATATGTGACAAAATCAATATTTTTATTTAAAAATTTTCTTCCCTCGTCTGTGATAAAAAAATAACCATTTTTATATTCTGCATAACCATATTTTTCAAAGGTATCGTGAGCTTTTAAATTACGCACCTTTTGAGAAAATTTGGAATCGTTTCTGCCTGCCAGTATTTCTGCGTCTTCCCCTGTAGGTTTAAAAATCTCGGTTAATTCCTTTATTAATTCAGATGTAGTTATTCCTTTGTGCCACGCATCCATTAAAAATAAAGATGGGAGAATAAGTTCCGTTTCCGTTATCCTTGCCATTTTCAATATCCTTTAATTATAATTTTTGATAATAAGATGTTCCGTATTTTTATCGTTTCTATTTTGAAAACTAACCAAATATTTTTTATTAAATGCAGAAATTTTAATTTTAGGCTTATTATATAAACTATAAATAAATTCCGTATTTTTTATTACCAACAGCCATTTTGCTTTGCATTTTAATAAATAATCCGCAAGGCGTTTTTGATCGTCTTTAGTAAAATCATTTTGCGAATAAGTACTGAAATTGCTATCGTAAGGCGGGTCTAAAAAAATAAAATCGTCTCGATTCGGTTTATATTGCATTAAAAAATCATAAAAATCTAAAGACTCTATTTTTGTCTTATGTAAGTGTTCGATAAGTTCTCTACTCGTTAAGTAATTAATTTTTTTGTCTATATTTTTTCTATTATAACCTATGCCGCCGTAAGGAACGTTAAACTCGCCTTTCGCATTATATCTAAACATACCGCTATATGCAAAATTCCTTATAAAAAAGAAAATTGCGGTAGCAAAACTTTTATCTATACCATATTTATTTATATTGTTATATAAATGTCTAAAGTGCATATAAAATGCGCTCTTTAAAGATGCCTCAATATTGTCTAAAATATCCTTGTCTGGCAATTTACCTTTATTTTGTTCTATTTTTTTCATCCTGTTAATTTTACTAAACAGGTTCTTATTTATTTCTCTTATGAAATTTTCAATATTTACGTTAAAATTACAGTCAAACATTCCGTTAAATTCTATACTATGAGATAAAACAAAAGAAATAATCCAATTTTTTAAATTCTGATTTGATATAGAATTTTCTGAAAAGGATTTGTAAATTTTTATAAATTCTTCCTGATTATTTTGAACGATGTTTTCTATGAGTTTCCAATTATATGATATTTCTTTTAATGTTTTTAAAAATATCTTATCTTGTTTTGCGATTGTTTGATATAAGTCTATTAATTCCTGCGATTTATCGTTGACAAACATTTTATCCGAATTAATAGAAAAGAACACGGCTCCGCCGCCGACAAATGGTTCAAAATAACGGTTAAACATTTTAGGCATTACGGGATGAATATATTTTAATTCTTGTTCTTTCCCGCCCGCCCATTTCAAGATAGGATATAATCTTGTTTCTTTTACCATAAATATTAATCCTGTATTTTTATTTATATCGTATCATATTTTTAAAACCTTTAAACCTTTAAAACCCACTCCGGCAGACATAAAGCCTTTGGCTTTATAACCGCCCGCCTCCGTATATCGCTTCTAACTTTATCCCGTTAAGCACATAAACGAATACCGTCCCGACGTAAGCTCCCGTCTTTGCTATTACCTTATATCCGTAATAATTAGCCGTAGCTTTGCCGTATTGACGGGCCTGCTGAATAGTATTATTTATAACGGGCTTTATTCCACTCGGCAAGTTATCCCATCCCGCCATATTGGTATTTTTAACTTCGGCTATATTGCCGGAGCAAATCTTATAATTTTCGACTGCCCAATACGCCGGTTTCGGAAAGCCCTGCGTCCTGCGGATTATACTTATTAATTTACAACCGGACATAGTCGTCGTTAACGGCAAAGCGTTATAAGTATAGGCTCCGTTGACGTAGGTATAAGGACTGCCGGAATTATAAACCCGCATCGCAAGTTTATTAAAGTTAGGGTCGGACTGGTTATAGGGGGTATTGAAAATGCCGAAAGAAAAGACATTATTTGCAGAAAATAAAATAAATGCAAAGATTAATAATATTTTTTTCATATTGGTCAACAAATAGAAAATAGAGCAGAGAACCCTTATTATTTACAATAAGGGCTTCTCTGCATGGTTAATTTAAAATCCTGCGTTCATATGATTAGTAGAATTTGCAAACTCCCAATTCTTTACTATTCCTTTTTTGTTGAAAAGAATAGTAAGTTCTTTGTTCGTATCTGTCTGTGCGTTGGCAAATAACCCGACAACTGGAACATAAGACAAAATACCATTATGTACCGTATTGCGAGTATATAACCATTCAGGGTCGCCGTTACCCGCGAACTCTTTACTTGTAGGCTGACCAAACATCTGCGCAACCTGTGATTCAGTAGTCTGTCCTTTAACTAACTTTTGTGATAACTTAGCGTTTGACGCGTTTTTAATAGATCCGCTTCCCATACTTGCTGCACAGCCTGCAAGAGCGGTCATTGATACTAATAACATCAAAAATAATGCGATTTTTTTCATTTTTACTCTCCTTTAAAGATTAATGTTATACTCCCCCTATTAAATTAGCCTTATCTATCGCCTCCGCCATATCTGCGTTAGAATATTTAAGATATATCAGCGTATTACTGATATTACTATGCCCTAAAAAGTTTTTCAATAACATTATATTCATTCCGCTGTCAAGCAAATGAATCGCCCTTGTATGCCTGAAAGTATGCGGAACCGCACGAACGCCATATGAAACTGCTTTTAATTTCTAAAGCGAGTTAATCTCTTGTATTAATTCTTCTATCGGACGACACTCACGTAGTGAGAAGTGGTATTTAGCAGTTACTCCTCGTTTAACCCCATTTACAATATCGCTGTCTACGGTTTTACGTTCAAACGATCTATTGTTGCCGCGTTTATCATGTATATCTTTAAGGATTTTAATCTCCTGAAACACTGTGATTCCACCTAAATCAGCACATGGACGATCAAATTTCCATACAATGTAAATTGGCACACTTCTACCGTGATATCTTAAATCATTTTTAACGCACTCAAAATAACTAATCAGTTTAGGCTCATCGACAACTAATGTTTCTTTAGGCTTTAAGTGATCTGCTAAAAGTTGTTCAGCTTTCATGAAAGCATAACCCTCTAACATTTTTGCTTCAACACGACAAATTAGTTCACCTTTTGGGTTTGTTGTATCAATAATATCAAACACTACGATGTCTGGATTTTTATCAATTTCCGTATTTTTGCATTTATATCCAGTGTTCGTCTCAATATAACCTTTTAAAGCATCTACAAGCTGCCGAGATGTTTTTAAGTCTCGTTGAAATGGGTAGATAAGTTTGGATTTTGCAATACAAATTTTACATACTCCACATTCAATGTCTTTATCTGAAAGTCTGCTAAGGTTTATGCCGCATTTTAATTTATTGGTCATAAAATCCACTCTATTGTAGTTTTGCCTACAAATTCTTTTTCCCATACAAACCACGCGAAAGGGATCATGCTGCTTTGCTTGCGGATATCGCCTTCTTTAGTAAGAGGCAACCGCTTAGAGAATACATATACTACTTTAATTGGATGTTCCTGAAATAATGTATATCTGGCTTTACCCTCTAAAAAGGCAAGTTTGCAAAGCATGGCCACTTTCCCGGTTGCGCATTCTAATGAATGCTCTACAAACTTTTGCGCAAGACTATAAGGAGGATTGGTAATAATATGATCTACCTTACGATACTCCTTAAGAAAGTCAATTCCAGTTTCTCCGTATATATAAATATTATTTTTTCGTATATCTGTAGCAATGCAGTTTTGAAAATGCTTAGCTATATTGCCTGATCCGCAAGCAGGTTCCCATACAACACCTTCAAATTTTTCACGCTCAATTAGTGATAAGGTTGCAATATCAGGTGTCGGATAATTATCCATCGGCTCTCGTGTTTTTGAAAATCCGGATATAGATTGAGCTTTTCTTAATTGTGTATAGCCATCCGCTGTTGAGCCGGAGTTAATATGTAATCCTAAATCTAATGCCATATAACGCCCCTATTTAATTAAATTTTATATCATTTATTATATAATATTGTTCCGTAAAATCAATAAGAAACCTTAAAAAGAATAGATGCAACCAAAAACAGCACCGGCACGAACGCAAAATGAAACGCTTTTACTTTGCTCTTATCAAACACTCCGTCTATTTTTGCGCTGAAATGCGTTATTAGTTTTCCTAAAACAATCGCCAAAACCGAAATTATTATAATATTTTCCCTGCCGACGAATATTCCTATCGCTCCGGCCGTTAAAATATCGCCTGTGGCGTAAGAACCGAGCCTTAAAATATTGATTAGGATAAATATGCCTAAACCAATTAACAACGCCTCAAAAGCGTTAATAAGGGGCTTATTTGCCAAATAAGCAAATAACACGCCCGCAAGCATTAAAAATACAGGGATAAATCTGTGTATTCTTTCAAAAAGCATATCGGTAATAGACATTAAAATTAATCCGGAGAAAAAGACGAGATATTTTAAATTAAAACCGTCCGGGATAATTAAACGGCGGGTAAATATTGCGGTTTTTACGGTAAAATAAACATCCGCAATATTGCGTGAGAAAAAAGGATACAGGATTAATATGCCGGCAAGGACGGCAAGGACGGGGAGAATAAATATGCGCTTGAGGTGGGCTTCATTGAACATCAAAATTTTCTACTAAATCTATTTCATTTTGTTTTAAATCATACAATTTATAAACCAAACTATCGATATCTTTTTCAAGGTCTTTTGTATTAGCGTCAGGATTTTCAGCCTTAATTTTAAGAATTTTATCTACGAGTTCTATAATTGGTTTGCGTTCTTCTTCTGAAGCTTTAGGAATTGGAAGTTCTTCTATAAAAATTTTAATGTATCTGCAACTCTTCTCCCCTAATCCAGACGCAATTATAGGAAAATACCATTCTGTAATTTTAGAGTTTAATACGCCGTTTATATATTTTAGTTTTTTATTTTCTCCTAAAATCATATAAACAGTATTATTAAAATATAAATTTTTAGAAAGCATAGTAAAATTAGGACTTAAAGATATATCGCTCCACACAACTTTTTCTTTTTCAAACTCTGTATAATATGATATTGAGTCTTGAATCTCAAACCATTTATTATCTGTTTTTTTACGGGCATTAAAACCAAATTCTGTATATTTTTTACCTGATTGTTCAAGTTGTCTTTTATCAAAATTATTTATAAAATATTTTTTTATTGCAGGATAATTTTCAATATCTAAATTTAGAGCAGGAAATATTCCTATTACCCATCTATCAGCCCATTTATAAGAATATTTATTGATATCTCTGCCTCTTAAAACAGGCTTTATTAATAATTCCGTAGCTCGCCTTTCTTCTTCGGATTCGCAATTATTTAATATTTCTTCTTTTTTTTCAGTATCTATGATAAACGCTTCATTTAATCCTGTTTTAATCCCAGAATAAATATTTCCGCCCCATTCTTTTAATAGTTCTTTTAACGGAATGCCTTTAGATTCTATTTTATTTTTTAACTTATATTCTTCTTCGTTGCCAATAAACCAAATGTTTTTATCGTTTACTTGCAAAGAAACGGTTTGATTATTTATATAATCGCTATTTAGAGTATCCTTATTCGTTTTAATTCCCATAAATTCATTTTTATTGTCATCATTTTGAACAATTAAAATATTAGTATCGACATTCGCATCCTCAAATACATTTGGACCTAAATCAATAAGCAGTAATGGGTTTTTACTTATAAGATACTCTCTTAAGATTTTTCCATAAGTAGCTCTTAACCACTTGTTGCTTGTTATATAAGCAAGATAGCCTTTTGTCTTTAGAATTTTAATGCCTTGTTCATAAAATAAACAGTAAATATCTCCGTTTCTATCTAATACTTGATAACGGTCATTATATAAATCCGCTAATTTACCTCCATCCTTCTGAAGTTGTATATAAGGCGGATTACCGATTATTAAATCGAATCCGATAAAATCGCCTGATTCGTCTAACATTTCGGGAAATTCTATCGTCCATTCGAAAGTATTTCCGTTTTTTATTTCCTTTATATCTTTGGATATTTTTTTTATTTCGGACAATAACTTTAATTTTAATTTTTTTTCTTTTTTGGATTCCCCTTTTTTATCTATATCTTTAAACAGATAGGGTTCATCGGAAGTTTCTTGAAAATTTTCATTTCCCGCAATTTCCAATAATTCTTCGTCTAAATCGTCAAATCCGTAAAAAGTTATATATTTTGATAATTCATTAGAGATTTCCCTTTGTAAGGAACTAATACGTAAATTTTTTATTTCTTCTTTTAAATTTTTAATACTTTCATTAATCTTTTGTTTTTTCTTCTTATCGTTTGTAGTTTTATATTGATTTACAAGTTCTTTGTAATTATCAAAAACATTTCCGCTATTCTTAATTTTATCTTTAATATAGTGTGCATTCAAATTTTCGTTACTATTATTATAAAGCGGTAAATCGTTATATAAAGAATCTCCTTGTTTTATATTAATATCTATATTCGGCAAGGTTTCAAGACTAGCAAAATTGCTTTCCTTTGTGTAATAGGCATTTTTTAAAAGCTCTATCCACAATCTTAGTTTAGTTATTTCGACGGATTTCGGGTTAATATCAACGCCGAATAAACAATTTTCTATGATTTCTCGTTTCTGATTAAATATTGCTTTTTGGAATTGGTAAGATAAATTATCGGTCTTTTTATTTTTATATACAAATTCATCCCCATCTTCATATGCAATATTTAATTCGCCGTTATCTATATTAATTATAAAATCTTTATTAAACGCTTTCCCTGCGTCATCTTGGATAAGACGTAAATCGTATTTTATTTTTACAAGTTCGTTAAGACAAGATACTAAGAAATGTCCGCTTCCTACAGCAGGATCGCAAATTCTTATAGAATTTATTATATCGTTTGCATTATTTATATTTTTATTGTAGATATCCGCCAAACTATTTACTTCATAGCCGTTTTCTTTAAATTTATCGATTACGGTTTTTTCGATAGATATCTTTGCCATATAAGAAGTTACGACTGTAGGCGTATAATAACTGCCGTCTTTATAGCCATTAATTTTTTCGAATATAAGACCTAATACGGCTGGATTTATTACTTTTTCGTCAGTAACAGATCCGCTTTTTATATCATATGCGTTTAAAAAATCAAATAAATAGATTAATAATTCTATATTATCGTTAGATTTATTTTTATAATCTAATTTAGTTTTGTCATAATATTTTACCTTGTCGTTTCTTATACTTTCTATAGATATCAGTTTTTCTTCTATATCCGTTTTTTCGAACAACGAACTATTTAAATAAGGAACGAATTCGAGAGATTTCGATAAATCGTTTTTAATCCTATTTTCTTTTGTATTTGCAAGGATATTAAAAAACAAATCGTTTAAATCTTGGAAATTTCTTATCTTATCAGTATTGAGAAATTTATATTTTTCATCGTTAAATGCACATATTTGCGATTCTAAAAGTTTTAAAAAAAGGATTCTATTTAGCCAAATAATTATAAGTTCTAAAGAATCTTCAAAGTTATAACCTCTATTTTTTAAGTTATAGTAAAAACTATTTTCTACATCTGCGTCTATTATCAATCTAATATTATCTTCCTTAACTTCCTTAAGCCCTAATATATACAGAAGTTCATAATAAAAATCTTTATTTAATTCTAAGTTGCTTATTTTAAATTCCTTTAATAAATAATCCTGAGAAAAAAGATGACATAAATATTTGTAATCATTTTCATTTAAAATATCGTCCGTTTTTTCCTCTTTTATAGATTTAAGAGTGAAATAAACCGCATTAATATATTCGTCGTTATTATCATCATAAATATCTTCAAATAAATTAGCTTCATTATGAGGCGACTTTAATGTCGATATATATTTCTCAATATCTTCGTATAGTCGTTTTTTAGTTGAATCAGTCTTTTTGTTTCTTTTGTATTCTATATATTGTTCTTTAAGCGGTTCAAATATTTTTCTAAAATCAGCGGCGTCAAAAATATACCAATCTAAACCATTCGTGATAATGATACGTTTAAGGGAATTATTTCTTTTAATTACATGCTCTTCTAAAAAATAAGAAACAGATTCCCATACAGCTTTGCAATTAAAATGATCTCCTATAATAAAATCGTTTTTATTGTTTAAAGACTTTGTTTCTATTATTACTTGCGTTTTATCGTCTTTTTCTATTACCAAATCAATATCGCCTTTTGCAACAGATGTAGTATAACCAATACTCTTAAGAAAAGTATCTATATCTCTTTTTATGGATTCTTCCCTTTTATTCTGAGAATTTTCTAAAATTTCTATAAGTTCATTTATGTTTGATTTAAAATTATTAAATGCTTTGTTGGAAATGCTTTTTGCGGCAAGAATGGTTATTTCTTTTTCTTTATTTATTTCAGTTATTTTCTTTAACTTTAACATCGTATTATTTTTTTAATTAACGTTATATATTAAAAATGTTTTTAAAACTTCATCATCGCTTCCAACTTTATCCCGTTCATCACATAAACAAATACCGTCCCGACGTAAGCTCCCGTCTTTGCTATTACCCTGTATCCGTAATAATTAGCCGTTGCCTTGCCGTATTGCCTTGCCTCTTGAATAGTATTATTTATAACAGGTTTTATTCCTTTTGGCAAATTATCCCACCCCACCCCACCATATTGGTATTTTTAACCTCTGCGATGTTTCCGTTGCATATCTTATAATTTTCTATTGCCCAATATGCCGGTTTAGGAAAGCCCTGAGTGCGCCTTATGATGCTTATTAATTTGCAACCTGACATAGTCGTCGTTATCGGTATGGCGTCATAAGTATAGGCTCCATTGACATAGGTATAAGGACTGCCGGAATTATACACCCGCATCGCAAGTTTGTTAAAGTCAGGGTCAGACTGGTTGTAGTTCGGGCTTAAAACGGAAGAAAAGGCACAGGCCTGGACTGAGGAAATAAAAAATATTACCAATATTAATAGGAGATTTAATCGCATGAAATACCTCATTCTTTTTATTACATCAGGAATTTCGTAATTCTATATGTTCGAGTGTTTTTAATGCTGCTTCATACATAGCTTTTGTCATAATTTCTTCGGGAATATTATTGTAAGGCAAATATTGATAAACTGTCGCAAACATATTACCGACGTCTGGAAAAACCAGCACAATTTCCTTACAACTTTTATTTTTAAGGTTTAATTCAAAGTTTAAATAATATTGCAGATTTAGCTTGTCAATGATATCTTCTTCTTTTTGCGCGAATAATAAAAATACTGTTTTTAAATTATTATTTAAATCTCTATAAAAAACTTCTACTCTTCGCATATAATCTAAATTTATGTTTATAATTTTATTTGCATCTTTTATTGTATCCCTGATTATTTGTTCATGTTCTTGTGTAAAAATTCCCAAAACATGAATAACTCTTGATTTGTCTGGACTAAAATAGTCGAACATCATAGTGTTTATAGTGGCAGGAACATCCTCTATTATAGAATCTTCGAAACATTTTTTATAGTCTTTTTCGCTTAAGCATTGTTTTAAATTTTTTTTAAGTAAATTAGTATATACTTTATCTGTATCAGCGGCTATTGCACGAATTTCATCTTTTGTCCCTCCGATAATATATGTTACTCCATAAAGACCGCCGGTCATATCTTCAAATTTAAACCTACTAACAGGGACATTTAAAACATCACCAAATGCAAATAAGTCTTCCTCGGTTTCAAATTTAGGAACAGGCAGTATTTGCCCTCTTTCATCTTTTTCCAGCATTATCACATTAACATACTTAAGTTTTTTTATATCAATTCTATAAGTCTGTTTTTCTTCCGTTATTGGCATATTCATTATCCCCTTTTAACGTTATCTATTATTATTTAATCCATTCCCTTGGTTTTTTGTAAAATTTTGTTCGTTATAATTCGGGATTTTCATATAGCTTTTTCCATATATATGCTAATATCAATATACCAAGCCAACCGAGCCACGATAAGATATAGCCACCTATAGACACGAGATAGATAAGCAGTTCAAATTTAGTTCCGGAAAAACTGCCATTCTCAAAAATAGAGCCGTATTTGACTCCGTGTATAATCGACATTATAGTCGCAACAAGAAAAGCTATAAGCGATGCGTAGAAAATATAATTTCTAACCTTACTCGTAGTTTTGATACTCCCCATGCCTAAAGGCAGGGGATTCCTGTTAATTGAAGACATTTATCATACCTCCCTTGTGGGCGTATCCCGCCCCGGAATTGAGAACTACTACGGCAGAGTTAATATCCCTGTCGTGAACCGCCCCACAAGCCGAACATTCCCAATTCCTTACCGCAAGCCCGTCCCAACCTTTCGGTCCGGTTAAAGAACCGCAGGCAGAACAAGTCATGGTGGTATATTTTGAATTAACAGGAATGACGTCCCTACCGCCTAAACGGCTCTTGTAGGTTATCATTCCTATTAATTTGCCCAACGAAGCTTCGGAAACCGATTTCCCGAAACTGTGAGCTAAACCTTTAAAATTGTCGTTAGAATAATATATCGTTTTATATTTCTCTATAAGTTTTCTGCTTATTTTATGATTTCTGTCATTGCGTCTGTTTGCCTGCCTTTCTAATAGCCTTGCCGTTAATTTCTTTCTTTTGCCTCTTTGCGCTTGCGCAAGCCTTAATTCCCCTTTTCTTAACTCTCTTGGATTGTCTATTTTAGTTCCATCGGATAAAGTTAAAAGAGTCGAAAAGCCGGGGTCTATGCCTACTGCTTTATCCGTTTCTTTAACTGAAAAATTATGAACGGCGTCAATCCATAGGCAAAGATAATATCCCGAAGGTCTTTTGATTATTCTGCCTAATTTAATTTTGCCGTTAGGCAATTCCTGCTTATGAAACTTAAGTTTTCCAAGAAACGGCAAACCTATTCTATTATCTTTAGGCGGTTTTATCGGGTCGGGAAAAATAATAGAATTAAGTCTATTTCTGCGTCCTTTGAGTCTCGGCTTTTTAGATTGCTTTTTAAAACATCTGTCCCAAGCGTTATACGCCTGAGATAGCGTTCCTTGAATAGTATGCGACGGAATATCAAGTTTATCGCTATAACCGGCTAATATATTGGCAAAATCGAGTTTAGAAAAATATATTTTATCTTTGGCGTTGAGTTCTATTTTTCTAATAGCCCAGTTATAAACGGAAGTTAAATGATATAAGTATCTTTCTATTTCTTCCGTCTGCTTTTTATTTAACTTAAGTTTTAATTTTCTGATTATCATATTTGATACTCCTTGACCCCATAACTAAAGTTAGGGAATTGCGTCGTATGGTGGTTCATGCCTCCCCCTCTTTTTCTTTAATATTTTATATATATTTTATACGGAGATTTGCTTTCCTTCCGTTAAAGAATAAACCTTTTCTTTTAACTTTTCTTTTTTGTATTCTTTTTCCAAATCAAATAACTCTGCTTTCAAACTTTTAATTATTTCAGGTATTCTTTTCAAATCTTCTTCTAAATAGTAAATCTTTGCGCTTCTGTTTAAAGAAGCGTCTATTATTTTATTGCTGAAATCATCATGACCGTTATCGTTAATATATTCCTGCGTTCTTTCGTCCGTTATCTTAAGTATTTTTTTTAAGAATTCTATATTTTCAGGTATTTCCGATAACTTTTTTTCCATTCTAATTATCTCTTTTTGATTAGATACAATTTGTGCTTCAATTTCAGCAATCTTTTTATTTACAGATTTTAATTTAAAATTTTCAAACATTTCGACACCTCTTTCTAATAGTTTTTTGCCCTTAAACTAACAAACAAAGCTCTGTTTTTAGCAATATTTTCTTTTTTCATCGCACTACACCAATCTACCAGTTCATCAATGTTTACAACTACTTTTTTAACATTATGCCCTTCTTTCCTTAAATTTTCCATTGCAGCAGTCGCAATTTCAAGCCAGTCGTCATAGTTAAGAGGCATAGAATCCTTATCATCAATGACTCTTAATAATTTGTCGTATTCGTCTTTTTTATACCAAGCAATAACAATATCGTCCATAAAACACCGTTTTTATATATGAATTTAAAAATTAGATTATGAAGTTCTTTTTTTTAGCCCGGGGAATATATTCTTGTATGTGAACATTCCATCCCCTTTTACTTTTGCTGGCCTCGAATTTTTTGTTTTTTCTAAATTCTAAGCGTGCCTTTATCGCTTCATCTCTTGTCGCAAAACCTTTCGCAACTATAAAAAGGTTATACCCGCATGGTTTAAGCATGTTCGGATTTGTTTTGATTAGTCTAAACATTTTTAGCCTCCTATTATAAATATTTTATTATATTTTAATAGCGAAGTTCTCAGGAAAAAGAACTTCCAATATCGACCTATCTGCACATTTCCTGAAATATATCGACCTTATAAAAATTTTAACCTTATCCCTGCCGAATTTTTCCAGTAAAATGCTTAAAGCGTTTCTTAATTCCTCTACATCGTCTTTTCCGTATTTTTCTTTTTTGCCTTTCAATTCTTCGAAATCTTCGTATATAGCCTGCGCTATCAAATCTTCCTGAATTTCTATTTCTTCGGCTTCCCGCTTCGACGTCTCCCTTTTTTCTTCTATCCTGTCCGCACTGCGTTCGTATTTAAGAATAGTTTCTCTAAACGGCGACGGCTTTACGATTTTTTCTATAATATTTTCGCTCGTAAGTCCTTCTTCTTTTAATCTATCGTAAACCGCCCGCCTTAAACACGTAAAATCGTAGTCGTCGAGATTTAAGCCCGCTATATCTAAATTAACAATACTACTTATATCGTTGTCGATTTTAAATTTAAGCGATTCGTTTAAGTTTTCTACCTCGTCTATATTCGATAATCCGGCATACCCCGGATAGTCGTTTATAAAATCGGCAACGGTTTCGTAATCGTCTATATTATATCCGTTTTCTATAACTTCCGTAAGTTCCCTGAAAGCTCCGTTTAAATTAGAAAAATAAGTCTTATATCTTACGCCGTTATAGAACTTGTCCGCAATGAAAACAAAAATTTTGTTATATAAAATTCCGTTTTCAGTCAGTTGGGATTTGACGGAAGAGACTATTTTTTCGATTAAGGAATTTTTATCCATAAAATTTAATGTTTTATTTTGTCCGGTTGTCGGACAAAATTATTAATTTATACAATTTTTATTTATCCCGACAATCTTACTGTTCACATTGAAATAATCCATATAATTGCCTTTATAAATTAAGAACGCTTTATCCGGCAAATTAATTCCGCTGCAATCCTTTTTAATTCTATACGAAACCGTTTTTCCGCCTTTATTATACAGATTTAATATGTATCTTTGCGGCGAATAGCGCCATTTCGCAAAGAGACCTAAAAGCATAATAATTACGGTTATTCCGGCTATCAAACTTAAAATAAATTTGAATAAATTTTCCGGACCGACGGAAAACATAACGCCTATGCCGAATAGTATCAAAAACAATTTAGCAAAATCGGTTAATAGATTGTTGTTCACCGGAAATGGCGCTCCGTATTCCTCCGTATAAAGAAAAAGCAAAATGAATCCGACGAGGTATGACAAAAATATAGCTATAACCAACAGCTTTACATATTCTAATAACGATACAAAACCTATTTTCATATCATTCCTTAACGATGCTAAAAAACTGTTTTCGATTGTTTTGTTCTGCATATTATTTATCCCCCCCTATTAATTCTAAAAATGTCTTTCCTAATATTTTTATCCAAATGTTTTAATTTTAAAATTTTTTCTTTTTCTTTTCTATCTTTTTCTTTTAATTCTCTTTCTTTTTCTAACTGCTCATTAATAACATCTTTGTGTTGCCATACGAATGCTCTTATAGGAATCCTTATTCTATTGCGCATATCAAACCAATAATTATCTCCGATATACGTTTTATATACCCCTGTGATTATATCTATTATCTTAGAACCGCCTTTATAACTAACGTCGTATATTTTAGTATATGTTTTGGTATTTACTATCGTATAGTTATACATATCGCCGTCATCGTCTTTATCCTGAAAAAACACAATGTCTTTATTAATTATAAAATCGTTTACATCTTTAAACGTTTTAATTTTGCCTGAAAACGGATGTCTCTTTTTATTTATATAACGATATATTTTTGGAATATATTCTATTAATAGAACTCCAAATATTAGAATTGCTACGCCGTATATTGGTGACATTTATACCTCCAGCTTTTTTGTAAAATTAATTTTATTTTTAGGTATGTTTGAGTCTGCCCTCATCCTTTGATGTTAATTATGGGTATAAATTTATCTACTACTTCTATATTTTTGCCATTCTGCGCATTTATAACATCTTCCAAATTTTTATAAGCGAATGGCGATTCGTCAAGCGTTTCTCTATCTACTTTAGCAAAAATTCCGCTCATTACGAATTTAAAATCATTTATATCTATCGTCTTTTTAGCCTTACCTCTGCTCATAACCCTGCCTGCTCCGTGAGATGCGGAATTAAGATAGTCGTTATTGCCGAGTCCTTTGACTATATAAACCCCGTCTCTCATATTTCCGGGGATTATCCCCATTTCGTCTTTTTCGGCGGATATCGCTCCTTTGCGATGCAATATACCGTCCTGCGTAATAACAGCATGATTATGATTTTTATTAATAAAATCATACATAAAAACGCTGATATCAAGTTTTAATATATTTAATACTATCTGCATTATTTTCTTTCTATTCTCCAAGGCAAACTCAAGGCAGTAATTCATATCCTCTAAGTATGCCTGTCCTAATTCTGAATTTATATCGAACATCCGCCCTTTTTTCATATAAAATTCGGCGACGGTATGCCCTGCGTTTCTGGACCCGGAGTGGACGGTTATTCCTATTTCGTTTTTATCATTAATGCCTATTTCTATAAAATGGTTACCTCCGCCCAATGTCGCATATTGCATGTTTATCTTATTCCTTACCGTTTCAGTTAATTGCTTATCGCCGGATGCGGACGTAAACTCCTGTTTAATATAGCATGCCGGCTTGGACAGAGAATTAAATCCTACGGGAATTTGTTTATATATTTCGTTGAATACGTAATCCCTAAACTCATCATAATCTTTATCTGTCTTATCTAATAAGACCTTAGTATTTATATGAGATACGCCGCAGCCTATATCGTAACCGACGAATGACGGCGATATTTGATTATCCAGCAAAGCGACCCCGCCGATAGGCATATCGTAACCGGCATGAACGTCTGGCATTATAGCAAACGATTTTAAACAGTCTAAACTTTCGATATTTTTTATTTGATTATGCGCTTCCGACTCGATACTTTCTTTTGGAATACCGTAAAATGTCTGCATTTTTTATTCTCCATATTTAGTTATATAAAAATCTTTACTACATATATAGCGAAGTTAATCTTTCTACAACCTAACCAACGACTCTTTAGCTTTATTTATTAATCGAAAAAGTTTCGTAAAATTTTCTACAATAAAATCGTATATATTATTAATTAACTTTCGTTCTTCTATCAAACACAAGATATTTTCAATTCCTGACGGATTTTCACAGTTAAGAACTATATATTCTCTGTCATCGAGAAAGTATAGCAACTCTGACAATAGATATTCTATTGCAAACAGCATAAGCGATAATAAAGCGATAAGTATAGGTAATATCGTAAACTCCGCTATTGCTCCGACAAATATCATATCAATTATTTCTAATATTAATAAAATTCCATTGTTTGCATAATGCATAGCATGATGATTAATGCATGCAAGAAAAAAGAAAAAAAACTTACCAATCGCAAAAGTAATAAATAAAAAGGGCGTTAATAAAATAGTAAAAATAATAGCTTTAAAAAGAAATTTTAAACTGTCTTTTAAAATTTTAAAATAATTGATAATCATAAATCCCCCGCTATTATCCAGCATATCTATCATAATATCCATTAAAACATTTCCCAAATACACGATTCATGCGCTTAAAAATTTTTTCGTCGTAAAACATCGAATAACCTTTTAAGTTAGCGACAGCACGATCTTCGGCATCCTCGCGAGACGGTATTTTATATTTCGACATCATCCATGAAACATAATCTTTAAAATATTTTTCTGCGTCTGTCTTATTGTCTATTTCCATTGCAGGACCTAATACGGAACGGTTTGTCATATCTCCGGGATTAAAAACTATCTTTCTCTTCTTACTCCAGAATCTGTCAAAATTTTTAAACATCTAAAACCTCCATTATTTAGTTTTATTTGTATTCTAATCAAAAGGATGCCAAGCATACCTTAATATTTTTTCAAAAAAACCATATTTTTTATTATTATTATCTGTAAATTCTATAATATTTCTTTTCCACAAAAAGTTTACTATTAAAGATAAAATAATCATGGCAATTATATATAATAGTAATGCAAACATAAACAATGCTATAAGCAATGCAGCTCCTAATAACGGTGTATTGAAATATGAATACCGCGAAGCATGAAAATGGCTAAAAACATGAATATTTCTAACTGTATATCCTATTCCAAATAAGATAAGATAAATTAATATAGAACTTAAAGTAAATATAAATAATTTATTAATTAACTTACGCAAATTTTCAACATTTAAAGAAACCATAAAACCTCCAATAATTTTAAAATTATTCTATATTTTCTCCGTTAGTCTAATGACTGATTCCCAAATATTGGTTTCGGGATAGTTTTTTTTAATTTCTATTAATTCGTTTAACGATCTGGGCAATAGGTTTATTAAATCTTCATATTCATTTACCGTTATTTTTTCTTTAAGATATTTCCAGCTCAAATCATTAAAATAGTTATGAACTTCTTCTACCGATTCATGCCATACGCTGTTTGCGTCGGTAATTAAAGCTTCTGGTAATTTCGATAACATATTTTCTAAATTTATCAGCAGTTCGGTTGCGTTCAGTCCATATGATACGGGCATCCACGGAATAGATGTATATGCTTGCGTAGCCATGGCTATAAAATCTCCGTAGTCGTTTGACATTTCTTCTAATGTTTGAAAATAAAAGCTGTTTCTGCTTATGGTACACATCATAGGACTGGCATAGCGCATATAATACATATGCAATTCATAGCCGTATTTATTTTTTTCGTTTACGAGCATGTTAATGTTTTTAAAAGCTTTATTTAGATATATGCTGTTTTCCATTTTAATTCCTCCACACCGAACTACCCCGCCCTTACGGACGGGGACTTAAAAGTTGTTTAGTTTTATTTATCTTCCTTCCAGTCTATAGACCCTTTTAACTTTTTTTCGATAAAAGATTCCTTGCCTTTTTCGCCTTTTTCCGTAAAACTAAAAGCTCCTTTGTTATATAAATATTGCAATAAAGCATAGAACATCATAAATATTGACAATACCAGCATTATTAAATCAAAAAGAATCAATACGCCAATAACAATATAGGCAAAATCCATGCCGATATTACTTGACAAACGCAATAAGTTATTTATATTGCGATATAAAAACAACACAAAAACCAACCTGCCCGCCAAATAAGAAAGAATGACGGCAGAAAAGTATAATACTATCTTAAAAACTAAACGCAATATCGCGGTAAAAAAGTTTTTAGCGTTAAAAACTACCATAAAACCTCCTAATAACTGCTTTTTTCGGTAAAAACTATTTAAACGTTTTAATTTGACTCTCCAACTCTTCTTTCCTTATTCGCTCCCTTTCTTCGCTCTCGGTTCTTTCTTTTCGGCGTTTAAGTTCGGCATTGATGATGTCTCTATTATCCCAAATATAAGCCCTAATATTCGGTTCATAAAAATAAAAATTATTATCGCCAACGAAATACCTACATCCTATTTTATTTATAATTACTTGGTCAATCCCATTGACCCTAGCAATAAAGTACCACGAATCCAACTTTTCAAAATAATGCTTATATCCTTCTAAAAATGCATTAACATCTTCGTATGTCTCGATAGATTCTACTATCGGCACATCTTTAATATTTAAAAGCTTTTTAATTTTATAAATAATAGACATTATGCCTCCTATGCACTTTTTATTATCCTATAACATTTTCTTGTCCGACAACCGGACAAAATTATTTTTTTTATTACAACAATCCCCGCCCTTACGGACGGGGTAGCCCTGCTTTTTCTCTAAACAGGGCTATTATCAAAAGGGATGTCGTCCTCATCGCCAGTGCTTGGCGGCGGCGCTTGATATTTTTGTCCGCTTTGCGTTTGCGTCCGTTGCGTCGCTCCCGCAGTCTGTCTTTGTGTTTGCGCCTGAGGCGGTTTTTCATCATAATAAT
>JAJZYP010000148.1 GCA_021798015.1 bacterium | reverse complement strand
AGAAAATTAAAAGAATTCAGAGATTTTACAAAAAGGAAACCGGCATAGAGATAAGTTTAGAAACGTTAATTCACGATTTAACGAACAAAGGACTTGATTTTTATAGAAAAAATAAGAAAAATGCGGCGTGATTTTAACTAACATTGCCGAAAAGTCCTCGTCCGAAAGGGCGAAGTCGTTCACTTCTATTCTTGCAACTTCGCTATATATAATTGTAATAAAGGTTTATACACTTTATAACTTTTTTATTAATTTTTGTATTGACAAGAATTTATTAAAGTGATATTTTTTATTTATACACGATTTCTTTTAAGCAAAATATAGACATAGAAAACATAAGGATTTATTAAAAAAAGTAATAAAAATATTAAAAAAAGCAAAAGGAGGCAAAAATGCGGCTTTACGATTATCAAGAAAATTTTAAAAAAATCGCAATGAAAAAAATGCAAAATAAATGTTTTTTTGCTGAAATTCCAACCGGAGCCGGTAAATCGGTCATATCTGCCGATATCGCAGAAACTTATGCGAAACAAGGTAAAAAAGTAATTATCAGTACAACGACTAACCACTTATCCAAAGAGATAGCGGATTTACTCGCAAATAAAAATCCTAAAATTAGTTTTGATAATTCGATTACTTCGTCCTTATCTATCGGGAAAAGCAACTATTTTAACGTAGATAAAATTAACGACGAAATTAAAGCGTTATTTATCGACCCAAAACAAATTGATGGATATTTGGAGTCGATTAAAGGCAAATCTGGATATTGGTATTTGTTCGACACCATGTTTGAAAATGTAGAGGTTGAAGAAGATAATAAAAAAATAATAAGAAGCTTAACGGAAGAGGATGAAAGACGGAAACCATACATGACGGATATCGGCGAGTGCGATATCTCGGTAACTAATCATTCTTATTTACTATTCAAAACCTATAACGGAAATTTTAATATTAACGATTACATAGTCGTATTCGATGAAGCGCATGCGATATTAGAATCTGCTGAATCTGCTTTTACTTCGTCTTTTTCGGTTTATAGGTTAAAGAACCTAATCGATATGGCCATAAGACATATTATCGATAAAAAAGAAAAGGGCTTCCCTGCCGGAATAAAAAATTTATTTTACGTAAAAAAATTCTGCAACAAAATACTGAGTCAGTATAGTAATGGCGTATGCGTAGGCGAATATTACGCCAAAGACAGCGTTATTGCGGCGTCTATTATGCGAGAACTTGGCGAATTATTATCACGAGTAGAACTCAGAAGAGCGGAAAAATTCGTAAAAACTTTGAATATTCCGATATCTAATTTATTTGTATCGGAAGTTAATGAATTGCATGCTTTAAAATCCAAACAATCAGACGTAAGAATATACTGTTCACCGCAAAGAGGTTATCCTACGATGCATTTCCTCAAGAGGAACATAGCGAGCCAACTTTTCTTTCATTTTTGGGCTAAACTTGATGGATGTTTGGGTATGTCAGCCACTCTCACGGCTGGCGATGATGATGCCGGACGAAATTATATTTATTCAAGGCTTGGATTTAACGTAAAAACAAAAGATGAAAAGGCCAATGCAAGCGTAGAAAACAAAAAAGACGCAGTATATATTATGCCTCGTATTTTTAGCGTAAAACAGGCAAATATATATGCCGTTAAAAAAAATTATCCTGCACCGACCATAAATAAAAATAAAAAAGAAAGCGTAATTAATAATAAATGGGCGGAGTCCTGTGCTTTAACAATAACTAACACTAATAACGGAGAAAATGCGCTTGTTTTGACTGGGAGCTTCGAAGAAGTGGACTTAATTGCAAAACATCTTGAAGCAAGAGGTGTAAAAAATTTAATAGTAGCCGAAAGAGGCAAATCGGCGTATTCAAAAGTTAAAATATTCAAAGAAAAAGGCGGTATTTTAATAGGAACTCGCAACTACGGCACTGGGCTTGATTTGCCCGGTAAACAACTAACCAAACTTTATATTACCAAACTGCCTTTTCCCGTGATGAATTCAAGGCGTTTTCTTGACATTAAGGAAAAAAGCGATGCGCAAGCTTTTTTTATCGGAAAAAGAGAAATGATTTTAAATTTAAAGCAATGGTTAGGTCGGCTTATACGAACTTCCGAGGATAAGGGCGATATCTATATTTTAGATTCTCGCATGTGGGACGACAAATATTTTTTAAGCGTTAAAAAAACGTTAGAAAGGTATGGAATTTTAAAAAAATAAAACAAATTAATCTTTAATTAAAAAGGAGAGTTAAAATGAAACTAAAAGTAAGAACTTCAGCAGTAACGCCGTTAATGCAAATCGAGTCTTCCGAGACAAGGATAGACGCAAAGAGCGGGCATGAAAAAAATGTAACTACAATAAAAACACGCTTCGTTATCGACGACGACAGTATCGTTAAAATTCCTATTTATACCGGAAACGGTTTTAGGGGTCTGCTAAGAAGAAAAATGAGCGAATTAATACTTGAGGAGGCAAGCAGAAAAGGAATTAAAATCGATACTACCAATTATTTTCTTATGGTAGCCGGCGGCGGAGCAAATTATCAGAAGCAGGATTTTTCGGTAGTTCAGAGAGTCAAAGAACTTAATCCCGTTATTTCTATTCTTGGTACGAGCCTTGCCGTTCCCGGCAAGTTAATGGTTACCGATTTAATTCCCGATTACAAAGATTATCTATACGTCGGCAAGAAAAAAATCGAAGAAACCGAAACAGACGATAACCAAAATGAATTTGCGGATATCGAAAATAATACTTCCGTTCCGATAAAAAGATGCGCATTAATTAAAGAAAGGACTTTTACTAAAAAAGACGACATAATCGGACAAACTAAATACGGAAGATTTTTATCAGCGGAAGATATCAAACAATGGGAAGACACAATGGAAGAAGAAAAAATTAAAGACAAGGAAAAAGAGTCCGACAGGTTGACCGTCCAGTCGATTTTAAATGCCGAGTATGTTGTGCCCGGTACTAAATTTACAGGCTATATCGCAACAAAAGAAGATTTGACCGAAATAGAATACGGTCTTTTATTGAGGGCTATTGCAAATCTTACGGAAGAATATCTCGGAGCAGGTTCGTCTAACGGATTTGGAATAATGAATTACAACGTTTATTATAACGATAAAATAACGGGCGAAAACAGAAACGGAGAAGAAATTATTACCTCTTTAGTTGACAGCAATAACCTGCTTTCGAGGAAAATATCGATAACGGAAAGAGAATACGAACAAAATTGTATAGCAGCGTTCGATAAATGGCTTAAAAGCATAAGCCAAGACAACATAGATGTTGCAAGGTTAATGAAAAGCACTTCCGAGAAAAAAGCCGACAAAACGAAAAAAGCAAAAGAAAAAAATTCAAAAAAAGAGGAGGCAGAAAGTCAAGAATAGTCATTTTTTTTCTTTGATTTACACATTAAGCTGTTTATTTTATTGAGATTGCGGGTTATAGGTTTTACTGGTTAATTATTTTATAAGAGGTTAAAACCTGTTCGGAAACAACGAACAC
>JAJZYP010000147.1 GCA_021798015.1 bacterium | reverse complement strand
TTTAATAATGTTCCCTGTTCCATTTTTACATCGGAATTGAAAGATATGCCGTTCCACGATAAATCATACAGAGGATAAAAAAAGTCGTTATTTTGATATTTGCCGATGATAAAAGCCGCATTGTATTTGTCTGTTGAAACTCTTAGAACGCTTCTTTTTTCAACTATTACTATTTCTTGAGGTTTATAAATCAAAAAATTACTTTCGTCTCCCGAAGTTATTTCGTCTTTATATTTTGAAACGAAATATTTGTCCGCTATTTGATTATTTGCTTTCATATTAATTTTTAGATGTTCCGTCTTAGGCAGTATCTTGTTACCATAGAAAGGCATAAGGCTGTCTATAATTAAATATTTAGACTTTGTCTCTATAAAATAAGATTTAAAAAACTGGCCTTGGGGGAAAACGGTAATTCCAAGCTCAATATTTGACGTCAATGCATTATGGATAATCTGGTCGATTATTTCATTTTTTTTTATCCTAATAATATTTACGTTAATATCTATGCCACTATCCGTTTCTATTTTATCAACATCCATTTTAAATTTATCGATTTTTTAATTGCGTTTATTATTAAAAAAACAGCTATATCATACATAAATCTATATATAAAATATACCACATAATGTGAAAAAGTAAAATATTATAGGCGTCAGTACGTCAGCAACTTTGAGCTGTTCTACGAGAATTTTTTTAATTTTCTTCATATATAATAAAAAAAACAGTTGTTTAAGATGCAAAATTTTTATTTAACGTTATACTTATTCTTACCTTCATGTTTGGATTTATATAATGCTTCGTCGGCGCGTTTTATTATATCGACGTCAGTTAAATCTTTTTCGTTAACGGACGTTATTCCGAAACTTGCGGTAATGTTTAAATCATCAAGGCAGTCCATTGCTTCTATGTCTTTTTTAATTCTTTTGACTATTTTAATAGAATTTTCGGTGTTTGTTTCAGGAAGAACCAATATAAACTCGTCTCCGCCGTATCTTCTGGCATAATCGACGTCTCTTATATTCTCTTTGAGTATAACGCCTACAGCTTTTAAAACTTCATCTCCTTTTATGTGTCCTAATCCATCGTTTACGTTTTTAAAACCGTCTAAATCCATCATGATAACCGTTAAAGGCTTTTTATATCTTTTGGATTTTTTAAGCTCGTAATTTATTATACTTATTATTTTTCTTCTGTTGTAAATATTTGTTAAAAAATCTACTTCCCAAATCAATTCAAGCTGTTTTTTATTGTTTTCGAGTTCGTTAAAAAATACATCGGTTATATCGTCTATCAATTCTATATATAAATTGTCCGATATCTTTTTTAAGATAACGGTATTGTATGCATTTCCGTTAAGTGTTTTATGCACGTGAAGCGTCGTAAATTTGTCAACTTTTTTATTTAACATTTCATACATAGGGCATATTTCTCCGCATTCATTGCAAGGCCTGATATTTTTATGCGTATATTGAAAGCATTTTGTTCCCTTTTTTAACGCTCCGAAAGTTTTTACGGCACATTCGTTTGCATGTATTATTTCGTTATCCGAGTTAAGAATTAGAACGGACGATGGAATAAAATCTGTTTTTACTTTCATTAAATGCCCCCGTTAACGTTAAAAATCCGTTAATTAATTTTATTTTTATTCCTCATATAATTGCCAGAATGTTTCTCTTACTCCCTTTTTTGCCTTTATGCCGTACATTGCATTGTCGGCGTGAACCAGCAATAGATACGGCGGCTGTTTATCTATAGGGTAAAGGGTAATGCCTAAACTTATTTTTAAATAAATATCGTTTCCTTTTATAACAATGGGTTTAGCAAATGCCTTTTCTATTCTTGGAATAAGTATATACAAGTCGTCCTTATTTTTTAAATCCTCCATTAATATAACAAATTCGTCTCCTCCAAGCCTGACCAAGTGGTCTGTCTGCCTTAAAATATTTTTTAATCTTTTTGCAAATTCTTTTAAAAGATTGTCTCCCTCATCGTGTCCGAAGATATCGTTAATTTGTTTAAAGTCGTCGAAATCTATCATTCCTACGCCGACATAAGTTTTACCTCTATCAGCCCTATTCATCGCTCCTTCCAAAAGCTGAGTAAGAAGAAGCCTGTTAGGAAGTCCGGTAAGCGCATCGTGGTGGGCAAGATATTCCGATTTTCTTTTCTCTTTTTCAAGTTGATTTTTGATATCTATCTCGTTAAGACTGTGTGATAAAAGAGCTGATATTTTAGAAACAAATTCCAGTATATCCCTGTCAAAGATATTCTTTTTGTCGGAAATCAAAGTAATAACTCCCCACACCTTGTCAGCCCTGTGGATGGGGGCGGCGCAAGCAGAGTGCCACTCATTTTTTATCAGAAAATCAAGATACGGCTCAAGAAGCGGGTCAGAAATATGGTCGTTATTATAAACTATGCGATTTAAACATACTGCCCTTTCGGCAAGCGTCAAAAACTTTTTATCGCAGTCCGCGTTCAATTTTATCTTCATTAGTTCTTGCGTTCCTCTACCTCTGGCTGATATATATTTGATATTCCTATCTGATTCAAGCCTGCCTATCCATACTGCGTTAAAAATGCCGCTTTTTTGCAATGCGACAAGCGTCCTGTGAAAAACGGCATTCTCGCTTTCGGGGTTTAATATTAAAGAAACTTCCTTGATTAATGATTCATATAGCTGTTTAAGCAACTTTATTTTAGATTCGTTTGCAAGTTTTTCGGTAACATCAAAAATAGTTGCTACAGCTATCGACTCATTCTTTTTATAAATTAACGTAAGACTGACCTCGATATCCCTTATTTCTCCATTTTTCAAAGGAAATTTAATCCCTCTGAAGGTTTTATCTTTACCTTGCTTGAATTTATCCAAAAGTTTAAAAATTATATCCTTCGTAACAAACGGGTTGATTTCATCCATGGTTTTGCCTATAACTTCGTTTTCGGCATATCCGCCGTATTTTATAGCTGATTCGTTTACATCCTGCAAAACAAGAGTTTCTAAATCAAAAGTAAACATCGGGAGGGAATTATCGTAAAACATGGATTTGAACTGTTTTTCGCTCTCCATTCTATCCGTTATATCGTGCCCTACGGCTATAGACAGCAGTCTTCCGCCTTTTTCGTCAAAAATAGGTATCTTTGTAATATCAAAGATATGGGAAGTTTTATTCCTATCATAAAGTTGGAGTAAAAAATTATTGGGGGTTTTTGTTTCCCATATTATTTTGTCGGCATCTTCGACCGTTTTAAAGAAATCTTCCGATTGAAAGGATGAAATTTTTATTTGCTCATCCGTTTTACCTACAGTAGAAGTAAGTTCAGGAGTAGAATGAAATTCCTCCGCGCTTTTGCTGGCTGCTATATATACTCCCGAAGGATTTTTAACTACAATGGTATCGGTGGTATATTTCATTACTGCGTCAAAAAGCCTTTTTTGCTCGGATAATTTTAAATCTCTCTTTGCAATCAGATAAGACGATAAAAATATTGAAGAAATAATTACGAATGTGCCGAAAAAAATATTATATTAAACCTTCT
>JAJZYP010000146.1 GCA_021798015.1 bacterium | reverse complement strand
TTCCGCAAATTTCACATACTCCTTCTGCTTTAGAAACTTCGTCAAGATAATTATTAAAAACAAATTTTTCTTTTTTTATAGCAGGTTTCAATTTTTTCAATTCGAGCGATTCTGCAAGTTCTTTCATCTTTTTAGAAAAATTAGAAACTCCCATTTTAAAATCGTTACCGCAAAAAGGAATAGACGTAATATTAAAAATAGTTTGCGAATAAGTAGTTCCGTACAAAAAATTATCGTTTATATTAGCTTCAGCTTCGGCAATAATATTTTTAATATTCTGATTATTAGGCAGCAACAGCACGAATTTTCCGCCTGCGTTAATTAATATGCATGCATTGTTAACGCCGCTTTTATTGCATATATAAGAAGCCGAAAGTTCCGTAAATGCGGATACGAACAAAGACTTTGCCCTTAATATTTTTGCAGCAAATTTGTTTGATTTGCCGTATCTGTCGAAAATAAATTTTTGAATTCCGGTAAAATCCCCCTGTACCATTAAGTATTTATAATCTTCCCTATTTTTAATATTTATTACGTCAAAATTATTACAGCCTTCTTGGAATTTATACAATGCAGTCGCTATGGCCGAAGTTACTTTAGAGTGATCTAGAAGCGAGATATCGGCAATAGTATGATAACTGGAAGAGGGGATAAAGGAAGTATATCTTTCCAAAACATACAGCAGACTTTGATAAAAATTATTAAAATTTTCCGTAGCTTGACTAAAATCTAAGAAATTAAAATCGGCTTTAAACTTATCCCATAATTTTAAATATTTTTCGGAGGGTTTAGAGTTTGAGGTATTATTTGAATCTAATTCTTTTAAAGATTTTGGAAATATATTTTTGGGAACTAATTCGTCTATTTCGTAAAAATATTCGTCAAGTTTTGCTTCTTTGACGTTTTTGCCGAGGTAAAGTTTTGAAAAAGGCGACAAAAGCCTTGCTTTATCGTACCTTTCCTGCTGTTTCTGTTCCTGCTCGTTTAAACTGACGTAAGCATTGTATTCGTCATACTCGGTTCTGTCGAAACCGCTTGCTAAACAATCCGCTTCTGTAATTATCTGTTGATGCGGCGATGAAGGTTTATGGTGATACGACGCAAGATTTATAATATTATCGTCTGCATTTTCATTTGCATCTAGGAAGATTGAAAATTTATTTTCAAAATCATCGAAAAATTGGGCTGTAAATGCTGAATGTATGTGCGAGTTTTTTTGGTTGTAATTTGGACAGTAAGAAAAGTTATTCTGATTTTTTAATTCAAGACCCGTTCTTTGATAAAATTTTCCGATATCGTGAAGTAATGCGGCAATCGATATTTTATTAACAAAATCCATAAATTTATTTTATATTAAATTGTTAATGTATAAATTATGCTTCTTATAATTTATATTGAAATTATAATAATTTTAACCTTGTATGTCAATAGTAAATAATTATTGTAAATAATTATTATTTTAAGATGAAAGTATTATAATACAAATATTTTAAATAAAATAAAAAACAACGTTGTCGCGGTTAAAAAAGAAGAAGAAGCCTGTCCAAAACTGCAAAATATAAATAAGATAAAGAATATTAAAAATTCCAATTATATATATTTCCGTGCGAACCCGCGTAATCAGTTCCTATAATCGGGTCGTCTTCGTCGCTGTCGTATTCTCCATATTTATGGTCTGATTCAAAGTCGGCTTCGTTCCATTCGGATTCTTTCCATTCTTTATTCCAGCTCGTATTGCCCATAATAATCTCTGGAATTATTATTGCCGGCCATGCGCAAATAAAAGCAAAAAAACCGAAAATCCCGTCGTTTTTTACTGTAAAGTCTATTAAAAGACAAAAAAGACCTGTAATAGCAAATACTAAAAATACCAATAATGCAGCAAGTTTTCTATTTTCTTTATTATTTTCGACGGGATATATTTTTTGAAATCCTTTTTCAGTCAATTCAAGTACCTTCCCGTTATTATCTGTAACGCCTAATTTTTCGTTATCCATAATATTATACCCCCTATAGTTTATATCAAATTTATTTTATATTTGTAAGTCGCAATCCCTTATAAATCAGGGAAATATTCTTACACCCTCTATATTACCTTTTTCTACTCTAATGTTATCCTGCTTTAAATATAACAAAAAGACATGGGTTTGGGCTTTGTTAATCAATAAAAATTTAAACACTCCATATTCTCGTGTTTAAATTTAATTCGTCCACTATACCGCTTGCAAACTTCAACTGGCTTAAGTAACCGTAATATATTTCTTTGTTGTAAACCGTATCGAATATGGGAACTTTGAACGGTTTATAGCCGCTTATAGCAAGATATAGCGTAGAATCTATCAAGGACATATTAATTTTTGAACCGGTTTTTTGTTTAAAATTCAATAATCTGTCCATTAAACTTGTCGAAATTGCATACATCGACACAACAGGATCGCTTCCGTAAACGTCGAATATATCGTTAAAATTAGGATTTTCCAAAGGAATTTTTTTCGTGCCTTTTCTCGGTGAAAAAAATCTGAATCCGTGCGGAAACAGATATACTTCTCCAGAAAATCTTTTGTTAAAATCTGCAATAAAAAATAAGCCGTCGAAAATAGTGTATGTATGCGTAGTTTTATGTCCGTCCGAATCTTCAGTTTCTTCTTCGTAATAAGTATATAAGTATGAAAATTTTACTTCCGTTTTGTCTAATTTTCCCGAAACTAAATCTCTTCCGGTATATCCGTCGTAACTTTTAAGGAATAGCATGCTCGCCTTATATTCGTTTGGAGAAATGCAAGCGTTTCTGTTATACGTTAAGTTTTTATCGACAAATTTTGTTATATTGCCTATAGCATGCGCGGAAAATTCGGCATCGTAGCTTTTAAATAAACCATTGCGAAGAAAACCTATTCCGATTAAAGAAATTATGCCGATAAAAAACAGGGTAAATATGCTTTGGATCAAAACTATTAAAATAATATCTAATACTATTATACATACAATTACAATCCAGAAAATATTAACTTTCTCCTGCCTCTTTTTTTCAAGCGGCTCAAGTTCAGGATAAATAGTTTCTTCTATAAATTTGTCGAAATTATCGTCAGTCATAATATTAATATATATTAAATAATTTTTTAAACGATTTATGATGGACTGCTAAAAAACTGCTAAATATTTAATCCCTAAATAAAGCTTTTACGTCAACGTTCTGTCTTTCGCCTTCCGGTATAGAAAATGAATCGGAGGGTTTAAAATTAAATGCGTTGGCTATTATATTCGACGGAAACTGGTTAACGGCATTATTATACTGCATAACGGCTGCGTTATATGCTCTACGTGCGGCGGAAATCTGTTCTTCCACTTCGTTTAGCGCCGCTTGAAGTTGCAATACGTTTTGGCTGGCTTTTAAATCGGGATAATTTTCGGCAACGGCAAATATTCCTTTTATTAATGCCTTGGATTGCGTATCTATGCTGTCAAGTTCCTGCGGATTCATAGAACCGGGTTTAAAAGAAGTCCTTAGTTCGGTAAGTTGGTTTAAAAGGTTCTTTTCGTAATTCATGTACTCTTTTGCGGCTGAAACAAGATTGGGAATTAAATCAAAACGCTTTTTAA
>JAJZYP010000029.1 GCA_021798015.1 bacterium | reverse complement strand
ATGTGTCGGATCCTGAAAATTCAAAATATGATAGTAGAAAACACGGTTTTTTGATACTGCATGTTCAAATTTATTTTAAATTTGGGGAAGTACGTATCGTTATTAAACACGTATAAACAGTCCTGAATTTTATTTATCCCGCTTAAAAGCTCTTTCAATGGCTTGCTAACAGGAATATATCTATCATACTTGGTTTTAGTTTCTTTTATCGCTATTACGTCGTTCTTTAGGTCAACGTCATCCCATTTAAGATTAAGAGCCTCTCCTTTCCGGCAACCTGTATAAATCAGAAAAGTTATCAAATCTTGGGTAAGCTTATTCGTTGCGCCGGCAATTAGTTTAAGCCTTTCAAGTTCCTTTACGCTCATTATGATAATGTCCTTTTGTCCCATATTACCTCCATTTATTAATAAATAAAGGTAATATTATAATTCTTATGGTGACATTTCTAAATTGCTAATAAGTGACATTATCATATTGCTGTAACAGATATATTTTTATTGGAAAGGCTTATTAACTGCGGTTTTTAATGGCTCCCCGAGACGGATGACTCCCTTTGGTCGTGATCGACTTACCAAGCGATATGCCAATCTATCATTCATTTTCTACTAACATTAAACTGGCTCCCCGAGACGGATTCGAACCGCCGACCCAGTGGTTAACAGCCACTTGCTCTGCCAGCTGAGCTATCGGGGAATTATGATATAATGATGATATAATTGAATCTGGCGATTAATAAATATATACTAATATTAATTCGAAATATATAAACTATAAAGTTAATGGAATTAAAGATTTATTACCGATTAGTATATGTGAAATTTAACCTGCTGTCAATAACTTTCTTAATCCCAAATTTGCCGATAGAAAATCTTATTATAGATTCCTGCCAAAGCGGGTTGGGACACCTTAAGTGTAAATAGATAAATCTTGACAAGCCCCACCCAGCTTCGGCAGGAAAGTTTCAGAGCAAACAAAGTTCAGCGAAGCTCAACTTCACGAGTATCGTCAGACACATATTTTCGCCCGCACGATTGTTTTTGCATGTCGAAAACGCGGGTGAAGATGGCGAAGCGGTAATCCTGTATAAGACATAGAAAAACCTGCTGGAAGTAATTTTGTAACCAGCAGGTTAGGAGGACGTTACATTGGCGCTACCCCTGTCTTGCCAAAAGGCTTTCGCGAAGGCTTCGCCTGTGAGGAGTTAAGATGAAAACATAAAACCTCATTTATTTTAATTATATAACATAAAATTTAATAAATCAAATTTTAATCAAATTTTTAAAAAATTTATTATGCTACTTTTGCCGATTAAATTGAAAAATATCTATAATTTTTCTTATGAAAATGGATGTATAGTTATAATTAGCAAGGTAGAAATCGGCCAAAGATTGCTTTTTGCCGATGACGCAATTTATTAGATTAACATTTAAAATAGTTTTTTCTGTTGTAGAGGAATAGTTTTGCGAAAACATTGTCTCATCCGTAATGTCATCGCCGATATTTACTCTTAAGATATTAAATCTTTTAATCGAAACGGTGTCCAGCGCAGTCCCATTATTATTAGAAGTTAGACGGGTTTTTGCCATCTCTTTAATAATATAATCGCATGCGGAACCCTTATTCCAATTAATTTTTGGCCTTATTTCCAGTATCTTTTTTCCTTTTGCTATATGCAAATATTTTTTAAATTCCGGATTTTTGTTTATTATATTTTTGACATTTTGTTTAAGAAACTTTGCTTCATTATTATTTAAAAGCCTGTAATGCAAACTTATGGAAAATTTTTTATTTTCAATTATCAAATTGTTAATATCGATTTTTTTGACCTGACTTAAAGCCTCGGTTAATAAAGGGATGTAATTATCAACGTTTTCTACCAAAAAATTTAATTTAAAATCTTCGTAATAGCTTTTGATTTCAAATCCATGATTTCCCGAATAAATTATATTCCTTTTTATATTAATCCTGTTTTCTATATCGGTTAATTCCCTTCCGGTTACTACACATAAAAAAACATTTTTTATGCCACTTATTTCATTTAAAAAATCGTGCAATTTAGGGGTGACGACGACATCATAAGGACTTTTACATATTTTAACTAATGTGCCGTCAAAATCGATACAAAAAACGATTATATTGGGGTTAGATGCATCGATAATTTTTTTTATTTTATCAATTTTTTCAATCCCGTTATGTAGCATATTAAATTTATAATAATATATAATGAAAAATATTAAAAGATTGAAAAAGTAATAAAAATAGTATAAAATATACAAATACATTATCATTTTATTAATTTTTCTGATTGAATTTGAATAAAAATTAAACCATATGGAAAAAGAAAGATTCAATAATTTAATAAAAGAAAAGTTAGGTAATATTAATTTAATCGTCGTTTCCAACCGAGAGCCCATTGCCCACGAATATGTCGGAAAGAAGATTAAAGTTGTTAAATCTGTCGGCGGTCTTACAATAGCGCTTGAACCTATAATGCGGAATCTTCACGGAACATGGATTGCCTATGGAGGCGGAAGCGCCGATAAGGCTGTCGTGGACGGTAAGGGAAAAATCAAACTGCCGGAAGGAGAAGAATCTTATACACTAAAAAGGATTTTTCTTACAAAAAATGACTTAAATGAATATTATTACGGCTACGCAAATTCTGTTTTATGGCCGTTATGCCACACCGTATATGTTAAACCTGTTTTTAATTCCAATCAATTTTTATCTTATGATGAGGTAAACAAGAAGTTTGCGGATTCAATAATAGAGGAAATTAGGGAGACTAATAACGCAAATGACGATAACAATAACAGTGTTCTTGAAAATGTTATATGGCTTCAGGATTATCACCTTGCAAGATGCGCCAAATATTTAAAAGAATATGATGAAAATATTAAAACATCCATATTCTGGCATATTCCCTGGCCAAATCCGGAAATATTTTCAATATGTCCGGAAAAAATGGAACTGCTTGACGGTTTATTGGCAAATGATTTAATCGGTTTTCAAATAATTTATCACTGTCAGAATTTTTTGAGGACATGCGAATGGGAGCTCGAAGCTCAGGTTAATTGGTCGGATTACTCTGTCACATATAAGGGACATAAAACCAGAGTTATGCCTTTTCCGATTAGCGTAGATGCAGATTATTTAAATAATCTTGCTAAATCCGAAGATGTGGATAAAATAATTGATAATATTCAAAAAAATGACGAGATTATCGAACCATCTTATGAATTTTTAGCTGTTTCGGTTGATAGATTGGATTACACTAAAGGAATTATAGAAAAACTAATGGCAATAGATAGATTATTGGAAAAATATCAGGAACTTCAGGGTAAGTTCGTTTTTGTGCAATTTGGCGTGTTATCAAGGCTCCATGTAGAGGCTTATAAAAAATTTAACGACGACATTTCAGGACTTATAAATAATATTAACTGGAAGTATGGAACATCCGATTGGTATCCCATCGTGAGATATTTTAAGCAACTCGATTTAGAGGTTTATTTAGCTTACTACAGACTGTGTAATATTATGATAGTCAGCCCATTGCATGACGGCATGAACCTTGTTTCTAAGGAATATATCATGTCAAATACCGATTATAAGGGAATGCTTATTTTATCAAGGTTTGCAGGGGCAGCAAAAGAGTTATACGATGCCATTTTGATAAATCCGTTTGATACGGAATATTTTGCAGAAAAAATATATGAAGGACTTTTTATGAGTAAAGAAGAAAAAGAAAGAAGGTTATCAAAAATGCAAAATATTATTATGGAAAATGATATTTACGATTGGGCATATAACTTCCTTACCGCACTTTATTTAATTTAATTTAAATTAACATTAAACTAACAAAATAAATTAAATAAAGAATATAACCATGCAAGATAAAAAAAATGACGACAAAAACGATAATCGTAAGAATAAGTATATAAATAAACTATTTAATGTTCTTATATTGGTAGTTGTTCTTAGCGGATTATTTTTTGTTATTTTTTATGTCATTTCATATTACTCAAGATATTTCCCTAAAGGTTCTTTCCCTAAAGGTTATTTTTCCATTATAGAGGCAGTTTTTATAGCTATTTTTGGGATAATCGCCGTAAAAATCATTCAGAGAAATTTATTTAAGGTATTAAGCGGCTATATTTCCGAAGATAAAATAGGATTTTTACGATTTTTACTGAACTTTATTGCATATTTTACACTGGCGCTATTTATTTTTACCACCTTAGGTATAGACATAACTAACATTCTTCTTGGCGCTACTTTTCTGGGTGTAATATTGGGTATCGCATCGCAGACACTATTGTCTAATTTATTTGCCGGATTTGTAATTATTTTTGGAAAACCTTTCAGGATAGGAGACAGGATAACCATTGTTACATGGCAATACGGTCTTTTAATGTCAACTTATCAGCATGAGGCTGTTAAGCCCGGATATACAGGGGTTATAAAGGACATTAATATACTTTTTACAACCATTGTCGAAGATAGCGGTTTTATCATGAGGGCGCCAAATAATATTTTAATGCAGGCTTTAATAATAAATTACTCCAATACGCGTAAAAGATTAGTCAGGGTGAGATTTGAACTGGATAAAAAAGTGGATTTCGAAAGTTTCAAAACTGACTTATCTCATTATTTAGTTGGTAATAATATGGATAACAATACGAGTAATAATACTATTGTTAATAATAATAATAAAAATAACGGTGAGATTAATAACCTGATAGAAAAAATCCCCGCCCCGACAATTAGAGTGGTCGATGTGTCCCTTGCCAGTTATTTTGTTGCCGTAGAGGTCTATACCCCGCAAATTTATGAAGACCCGGTAAGAGATATAATCTTATCGTTTGTTCTGAAAATAAAAAGCGATATTAATCTTAAATCTTAAAAGCCCTTACTATATATACCCTAATATACCTTTACCGTATAGTTGATAAAATAAACTGAAACGATTATAATTCTCTTATAATTAGATTATTATATATTTATATTAATTAAATTATTATAAAAATAAAAAGGGGAATGCAATGCCGTTTGTATCTATTAAAATGCTTGAGGGAAGGTCAAAGGAGCAAAAGAAAAGACTTATTAAATCTGTCAGTAAAAGTGTAGCTGAGAGTTTAAATATAGACGAGAAAAATGTGTGGGTTGTTGTGGAAGACTTTCCAAAAGATGAGTGGGGATTAGGCGGAGAATTAGCTTCGGAAATAATTAAGCATTAATAAATAAAAAAATTTAAATTTTAGGGAAAAGGTTATTTAAAAAGTTATTATGCCTGAAATATGTTTATCGGTCGGAAACATTACATTGGACGATATATTTTCCAGTATAGATTATGCAAAAAATAAAGGCGCCGGGTTTGTGGAGATAAGATTTGACCTGCTCAAAGGAATTGAAAATCAGCGCGGCGCGAGTCCGGCGCAGCTCACCTCAGTTGCGGAGTTAAATGAATTAAGCATATCTTCAAGGATCACAAAATTAGTATCTTACGCAAAAGATAGAGGTATAAATTTAATAGGCACTAAAAGGAATATGGCAGATAATAATACCGCAGGCGCAAATATCGCAAGAATTGGATTTTTAAAATCGCTTATAGAAATAGGATTCCCTTTTATCGATATCGAGCTTGATATTATTGAAAGGCATTTAATAAAAGATTTTATTGATTTCGCCCATTCTAAAAATTCAAAGGTTCTTCTATCGGTTCATAATTTTAATAAATCATTAGATTTACAAACTACAATTCAATATTATATCGATTCAAGCTATTTTGGCGCCGATTACTTTAAAATGTCGGATATGGCAAATTCAAACAAAGATGTGATGAATACTCTTGAAAAAAACCAAAAACTTTCCAAAATCAAAATGTCGGATCTATCGGCTTTTCCTGATTTTATCGTGTTCAGTATGGGAGATAAGGGAAAAATAACAAGGGTTTTATCATTGATTTACGGTTCATCGTTTGCATATTGCTCTTCGCCATCAGGGGTTACCGCTCCGGGTCAAATAGGCATAGATGAATTCAAAAATGAGTATTCTAAGGTTAAAAATATATATCTGCTTTAAAATATGTGTTTTAATTTAATATTATTTTTAATTTAATATTATAATGTGATTATGGGTTTATTAATAAGTAACTTATCCAAAACAAAAAAGCTCGGCGAGATATTATTGGATGCAAAACTTTTAAACAAGGCACAGCTTGAAGCCGCCCTTACCGAGGCAAACAAAAGAAATTTAAGGTTGGGTGCGGCGTTAATATCCCTTGGAATTTTATCGGAAGACGATATTTTAGATGCCTTATCATCGCAGCTTAGCATAAAAAAGATAGATTTATCAAAGATTATTATAGATCCTGCAGTCGGAAAAATTATACAGGAAGGGCTTTCAAGGCAATTTAAAATGGTGGGGATAAGCCTTTCCAATGGCATTCTTACCGTTGCCTTATCAGACCCCTTAAATGTCTTTGCAACAGATTCATTAAAAAGGCATATTGATTATAATATAGAAATAGTTCTGGCAAAAGAATATGAGATAATAAGGGCAATAGACTTTGTTTATACGGCTAAGGATATATCAAAGGCCTCTTTTGGCGAGAATGTTGCTCCTAGAGACAATGTAAGCTTTATTTCTAATAATTTTAAGGCTCCCGGAGCGGCGGCAGAACAGCAGCAGTCATCTATCTCGCAAACATCATCTACAACGGTTAAGGAGATATTAGAGTCTGAAGACATAAATATTATAAACCTTGTAAATAACATTATATTTTCTGCCTCTAAAAATAGAGCTTCGGATATCCACATAGAGCCTTTGACCGATGAGATTATCGTTAGAGAACGGGTTGACGGGGATCTTTTTGAGGCAAACAGGATTCCGTTTCAGTTTTTAAGTCCTATTATTGCAAGAATAAAAATAATGGCTAATATGGACATTGCGGAAAAAAGGAATCCTCAGGATTCGAGATTCGAAATAAATGTGGGCGATAAAAATCTTGATGTCAGGGTTTCTATTGTTCCAATGATAAATGGAGAAAAAGCTGTTCTTAGATTATTAGATAAATCTTCAAAGATTTCTAAGATTTCGGATTTGCCTTTAGACAAAGATAAAAAGGATAATATTTTAAAGATAATATATAAAAAATATGGATTGTTTCTTATAACGGGTCCAACCGGTTCCGGTAAAACAACAACGGCATATTCGGTAATTACGGAACTTAACAGTTTAAATAGAAATATAATAACGGTGGAAGACCCTGTGGAATACAAAATAAAGTATGTTAATCAGATTGAAGCAAATTTGAGAGGCGGGGTGAGCTTCACGGATGCTTTAAGAGCGGTTTTAAGGCAGGACCCCGATATTATATTAGTTGGCGAAATAAGGGATGAGGAAACGGCTCGAATTTCGATTCAGGCTGCTTTAACAGGTCACTTTGTAGTTTCTACACTCCATACACAGGATGCGGCTAATGCTATTTCAAGGCTTTTAGACATGAAAATAGAACCGTTTTTGGTTTCATCATCGTTAGCAGGAATAGTGGGGCAAAGGTTAGTTAAAAAACTGTGCGATAAATGTAAAAAGCCTTACACACCTGAACCGGCGTTATTAAAAGAATTGGAGCTGTCTTCTAATATTACCTATACATTTTATAAAGAAACGGGATGCGATTTATGCAGGGAGACGGGTTTTTATGGAAGAATTAGTATTCTGGAACTTTTAATGCCGACAAGAAATGTTCAAAAATTAATAGTAGAAAGGGCTGACTCGGCGCAAATTAGAAGCGAGGCTATTATTAAAGAAGGGTTTATTCCATTAAGGACGGCCGGGTTAGAAAAGGTTATAGATGGGACAACAACGCTCGAAGAGGTTCTCCAAGCTACACAGGATATATAAAATTAATATTAATTAAGTTATGTAATTAAATTACGGCGATTTATTATGGCGATTTACAGCTACAGGGCAAGAGATAAATCAGGAAAACTTGTTGTCGGAAGATTAGAAGCCGTTTCACCCATTTCTGCCGAAAAACGGATTGAGGATTTACGGCTTATTCCAATACATGTAGAAGAGGTAACCAGTTTTTTCTGGGGGGATATATTTCCAATCCTTCAGATGGTATCTAAAAAGGATGTGATTATCTTTTCAAGGCAATTAGCCACGCTTTATCAATCGGGCGTTCCACTTTCAAAAAGTTTAGATTCCCTAATAGAATTTACCAGGAACAGAAAATTTAAATCCATTTTAAATGGAATTAAAGAGGATGTTGAAAGCGGTAAAACTCTTTCGCAAAGTCTGGCAAAATATCCAAAGGTTTTTTCGGAAATTTATGTCAATATGGTAGAAGTTGGTGAAACGAGCGGGCTTTTATATAACATACTCGTGAGGCTTGCGCTCTTGATGGAAAAGGACATGATGGTTAAGTCTAAAGTTAAAAGCGCCACATTCTACCCAAAAATAGTGTTATCCGCTATTGTTATTGCCGTGGCTATCCTTGTCGGATTTGTAATACCGAAATTTGCCATGCTTTATAAAAGCTTTAATGTTCCGCTTCCTTTAGAAACAAGAATTTTAGTCGCAATATCAAACTTTTTTGTAAATTACTGGTATATAATTTTTGGGGCGGCTGTAATATTGTTTGTTATCGCAAAGGTATTTTTAAACTCGGCAGGCGGAAGACTCTGGTGGGATGAGTATAAGCTGAAAATACCTATTTTTGGAAGCATATTCTATAAATCTATGATGAGCCAGTTTACAAGAATTTTTGGGCTGTTATTTCAAAGCGGATTGCCGCTGAACAGGTCTTTTGAACTCATTAGAAACGCCGTAAACAACAAATTTTTTACTAAAAAAATAGATGAAATACAGATAGATGTTACAAAAGGTGAATCCATTACCAACAGCTTCAAAAATTCTAAAATATTTTCAAGTATTGTAATCCAGATGGTAAGCGTTGGCGAAGAAACAGGTCATATAGACGAAATGCTTGCAAAGGTTGCCGATTACTTTGACGAAGATCTGGACCATCAGCTCAGTATGCTTCAAGCAAGCATAGAACCGGTTCTTTTAACTATAATTTTTGGTATGGTTCTTTTTCTCGCGTTAGCAATTTACTTACCTATAATAGATGTTATAAACTTTGCAAAACGCGGATAAATTCAAAAAAGATTTTTATGAAAGGAGCCAAAAACCATTTGACTTTAAATATATGAAAATGATAATATGTTAATAATCATATATATTCTTATCGCATATTTTTAGGTATAATTAAAATATAATTAAAAAGGACATAAGGATTTGTGAGTGAAATAAAGCGTTAATAACTATTTGTGTTTGTTTATCGAGGCGTGTGCGATGAAAATTAGGATTATCGGGATTAAAAGTTTAGAAGATTTTTTTAATTTAAATTTTGATGTTTTTAAAAGTAGGATAAGGATTATTTTTTATCCTTTAATTTTTTTGATTTTATTGTCCATTCCTATATTGATATCAGGCTGCGCAAAGAAGCCTTCGGTTATTCAAAAAGTATCCAAAAGGATAAAGGTTAAAGCCTTTAAGACATCTTATAACATAATCGGTAGATATTTGAAGTCCCCGGGAAACATAACTTCTTTAAATAATACCGTTATCTCCGCTCATATAATGGGTTATGTTGTATATGAAAATATACATTTAGGGCAAAGCGTCGAAAAGGGGCAGTTGCTTTTAAGGTTGGGCGCTCCTGAGATAAGGTCGAAGTATTATGCCGCTAAAGCAGGTTTTTTAAATGCTCAAAAGACTTATAACAGAATAAAAAGGCTGTATAAAGAAAATTCTGTTTCAAGGCAGACATATGATAACACTTTTATGCAATATAAGGTTGCAAAAGCCGATTTAAACGCCGCTTTAAGCTATTTAAATTATAAAAATATTTACTCCCCGATAAATGGAGTTATAACTCAAAAAAAGATTTTTTTGGGAGATCTTGCCGCTCCGGGGCAGATGCTTTTGATGATTCAAGCCGTAAACAGATTAGAATTTAAAACGAATGTTAATGTTAAATATTATAGTATTATTATGCCGGACGAAAAGGTTAAATTAGATATTAGCTCCATAAAAAGGGCGGTAATAGGAAGCGTGATATCCGTCGTTAAATCCGCCAATCCTTATTCACACTCTGTTATTGTGAGGATTAAGATTAACCGGCCGGAAAAATATGACATACTCCCAGGTATGTATGGTGTTGCAAGATTTAAGATTGGCAAAAAAAAAGCGATAATTATTCCTAAAACAGCCGTGTTAAAAAGGCTTGGGATTTGGGGAGTATATATTGCGAATAATGAAGGGGAGGTTATGTTTCAGCCTATTAAAAAGGGTCCAATTTATAAAAGGAATTATATTATAGCTTTAAACGGATTAAATCCTAATCTAACCGTAATTACATCAGGTTTAAGTAAAATCTCTGCCGGCAGTTATGTTAGTCCTGTATTTTTGAAACATTAAATAAAGATTAAATAAGATTAAATAATAATTGTAAAGATTTACCCGCCTCCGAGTTTCTTCCTCACATTAGAGTAAAGACTTGGAATTTTATATACGACATAAGAAAGAAATGGAAATTATTTAAGGGGTTATAATTAATGAATAAAAACTTTAGCGCCAGGATTACCGAATATTTTATAGAAAATAAGATAACGGTTTTGTTGATTTTATTCAGTATTGGGTTCGGTATTATTGCAATACTTCTTACACCAAGGCAGTATAATCCTCAAATTATAGTTCCGGCTGCAAATGTTATCGTTAGATTTCCCGGCGCTAGCGCAAATCAGGTTAAAAATCTTGTTACTAAGCCGCTTGAAAGAAAAATGTGGCAGATTCCTGGCGTAAAACACGTTTATTCCATTTCGATGAATTCACAATCTATTGTAACCGTTGAGTTTCATGTTAACGCAAGCAGAAATAAAAGTCTTGTCGATTTATACAATAAGGTTTTCTCTAATCTGAATGAAATTCCAAAGGGGGTAATGAGACCCATTATAAAGCCGATAGATGTAAATCATGTGCCGATACTTAATATTACCCTATGGAGCAAAAAGTATAGCGCAGGGTATTTAACCACTATCGCAAACAGGATATTAGACAAATTAGATGCCGTTCACGGAACGGGTGTTACATTTTTAAACGGGGCAAGATATAGGCAGTTAAATGTTTTTCTTAATCCCGTTAAAATGGCCGCTTATAATGTTTCACCTTTGATGATTGCTCAAGAATTAAAAGGGACTAATATAGATTTGCCTGCCGGGTTTCTACAAAATAACAATAAAAAAATATTTTTGACGGCGGGAGGGTATTTTCATCATGTTAGCTCCGTCAAAAATTTTATTATTTCCGTTTTTGACGGCAGGCCTGTCTATTTAAAAGATGTGGCATCCATCAAATATTCTTATAAGCCGTTAGATTTTTTATCTGAAATTGGCTTTGGCAAGTATTATAGGGAAATTAATTTTAAAGACAAAATAATAGCCGGCGCCAAAGGCATCTACCCTGCAGTAACTATTGCAATTGCAAAAAGAAGGGGAAAAAATGCGGTTACCGTCGTTGACAATGTAATAGGGAAGTTTCACTCAATAATTAAAAAAGACATGCCAAATGGCGTTCATTATACTATAACAAGAAATGACGGGAAAAAGGCGAATAATGCCGTCAACAAGTTATTGTTTCATTTAATAATAAGCATAGCGATAGTAATAGGGCTTCTTTTGATAATATTAGGTTGGAGAGAGGCGTTTATAGTTGCATTTACTATCCCTTTAATGTTATTTCTGACTCTCGGTATTGCCTTTATTTTTCATCAAACCCTTAACAGAATAACCTTGTTTGCCTTAATACTTTCGCTGGGGCTTTTAGTTGATAACGCAATTGTCGTTATAGATAATATAGAAAGAGTTTTTTCGAGACAGAGAAATATTATGCCCGCTTATGCCGTAGATGCCGTTAATGAGATAGGAAATCCAAATTTCTTTGCAACTTTAGCAGTTATAGCATCTTTCATACCTATGCTGTTTGTTACAGGTATGATGGGTCCTTATATGAGGCCGATTCCCTTTAATGTTCCGATAGCTATGATAGTGTCATTATTTGTTGCCCTTACTATTGTTCCGTGGTTTTATTTAAAGCTAATGGCAAACGAAAAGGGCATGGCGCTTCTTCATAAAAAGGAGAAAAAGCAAGAAAATAAAGATATTAAAAAGGGTTTATACGGCAAAATATTAACACCTCTGCTTTTAAGCAAGAAGAAGAGGTTAGTTTTTATTGCGATAATCATTTTTCTTTTTATTGCCTCCATGGCACTGCCCGTGTTAAAAATAGTAAAGTTTAAAATGCTTCCAGTTGCCAACGCAAACACATTCTTAATAACCATAAACACAAAGCCCGGTTCATCCTTTGAAAAAACAAATCTTGTTACGCTTAATATAATAAATTATTTAAAAAGAATAAAGCAGGTTAAAAATTATGTTGCCACCGTAGGAACGCCTTCAGTGATAGATTTTTCCGGTTTACTGAGGGGTTCAAATTTCAGGAATGCGAGTTGGTTTTCAGAAATTAGGGTAAATTTAATAAGTAAAGATAAAAGAGCAGTGTCGTCGCATCAACTTGTTTTAAACATTTTACCGGCGGTTCATCAGATTGGCAAAAAATACGGCGCAACCGTAAAAGTTCTTGAAAGTCCTCCGGGACCGCCCGTAAAGGCAACAATAACAGCTGAAATATACGGGCATAATTATAAGGAACAGGAAAGGCTTTCTAAGATAGTAGAGGCAAGGATGAAAAAGACAAGGGGCGTAACCGATGTAAATTCCTCTTATAAAAAACAGATAAGAAAGGTGATGTTAGTTATACGCAGAAGAAAAGCCTCGCTCTTAGGTATAAACTCCGAAGAAGTTGCAAAGTCGGTTTATCTTTTAAACAACGGTATGACTGTCGGAACAATTCACAGAAAAGGGCACTTGCACCAAGAAGATATTTTTTTGAGGATGCCGGGTTCTTTTAAAACAGGTATAAATTCACTGGCGAGTGTATGGATTTACTCTCCATACGGTAATAGATTAGTGCCGTTAAATTCCATTGTTAAAATAAAATATGGTCATTTGCATAATATGATTTATGAAAGGGATTTAAAACCTGTTGTATATGTTTACGGCAAGGTTATAAAAAGAAGCCCGATGTATGCAAATTTAGATCTGTTTTTACACTTTTTAAAGCATCCGTTACCGGCGGGTTACAGTATAAGATGGGGCGGGGAGTGGCACCTCACGCTTAAGGTTTTTGCGCAACTCGGTGCGGCTATGGGTATAGCTATTTTGCTTATTTATATACTTTTAGTCGGTTATACCGGTTCATTTATGCTTCCCGTAATACTTATGGGCGCAATACCGCTTGAAATGATAGGGATAATGCCCGGTTTTGCCGTTATCGGAACATACTTTACCGCCACATCTATGATAGGAGCAATTGCTCTGTCGGGAATTGTCATAAGAAACTCGCTATTGCTACTGGAATTTATTAACGATAGAAAAAAAGAGGGATATAACATAACAGATGCACTGGTCGAGGCAGGCGCAATGAGGGCTAGACCGATTATTATTACAGCCCTTGCAGTTATATTCGGTTCGGTAATATTGGTAACCGACCCAGTTTGGAATGGACTTGCATGGGCTCTTATTTTTGGAATGTTAGCATCCACCACTTTGACTCTTGTTGTCATCCCCGTTCTCTATTATATAATTGAAGGAAGAAGATGGCATAAAGAGGATACACACGATAATTTATAATTTAATAATTTAAATTTTAACAAATATTAAGAAACGAGGTTCGTGCTGCGATAGTTGTAAAAATATAAAAAAGAGGTCTATTATGCCAATAAGATTCGAATGTAAAAATAGTTGTGTAGCTATTATAGATATTGATTTAGGAAATCGAAATACCTTTAACATACCTGAAATGAATGAGTTAATTAAAATATTCGAAGAACATATCGAAAGCGAACTGGATTTAAAGGCTATCCTGATAAAAAGTTCCAATTCTGATTTTTTTGCAACAGGCCCTGCAATAAAAGAGATCGAAAATCTTGATAAAAATGGGGCAAGATATTACATAACTATTTTAAATATGATGACAAAGCATATTCAGGAATCTTCCGTTCCCGTTATTTGTGTTGTTAAAGGGACAGTTACAGGTATCGGGCTTGACATTGTATCTTCCGCCGATTTTAGATTCGCAGTTAAAGATTCGATTTTTGCAGACGTATCGTCAAAGTATGGTTTATTGTCGCCCTCATCTATAGCGCTTAGATTAAGTTTTTTAATCGGCGTTCAAAGGGCAAAAGAGATCATATTGAGCGGCAAAAATTATTCAGGTGAGGATATGTATAATTTTAATTACTTAACAAATGTTTTTAGCTCTGATGAAATCGACAAAAGGGTTAGTGATTTTTTAGACGGATTTAAAGAATTATCAATTGATTCTTTAAGGTTTAAAAAAAGATTTTTCATAGATTTATGGAAAAATTATATTAAAAATAACCTGTTTCCTATGGATGATATTTTTTCAGAACTTCTCAGGAGCGGAAAGGATTGGGGAAAAGCGGTTGCTAATTTAAATAATAAAATTTTATAATATTTTTTATTTTTTGCTTGACAATTATTTTAGAATATTCTATATTTAGAATATACGTATAATTGTGATATGTTATATCACTAAATAAATAAAGAAATGGGAAAAATGGGAAAAATGGGAAAGGAATTTTGCGTAGATGATAAAAATCTAAACAAAAAATGCAAGGAATTGGCTTATATTTTTAAGCTATTGTCCAATCCCACCAGGTTGGGGATTCTGTGCATTGTTTGTGATGAAGAAGTTAGTGTAAACGATATATCTTCAGCCCTCGGGAAATCCCAATCCAACATTTCCCAACACTTAGCAGTTTTAAGAAATACCGCAATGGTCGATTATAAAAGAGACGATAATAAGCTTTTATATTATTTAAAAAATTCTAAAATAAGACAATTAATAAAAGACATTAAAGAGATTAAAGACACAAAGGATTTTGCAGATATAAGAATATCTGACGATATCTTTCCTAAAACAGATGGCAGCATAGATCCCTGAGTAATCCAGCTTCCATGTTTTAAAATTCAAATCTTATACAGTGTTAAGTTTTGTCTTAAATCAGTAAAGAATAAAGGTTGTTGCTTGTCTTTTGCACAAAATAACTATGTCAAAAATTAATAAAATATCAAAAAGATCGACGAATATTTACACCCTAAAAGTTGCGAAGCGACTTGATTAAAATATATAAATATGAGGAGGTATTTTAAATGAGTGAAGAAACAAAAAATCCTATTACAGAAAAGATTGAAAACACTAAGGGGGGGCATTTTTATAAGGAAATTATGAAAGATTTCCGTATTAAAGAGTCCCTTCACGGCTGTTTGAACTGTGGAACCTGTGTTGCAAATTGTCCCGCCGCCGCTTTTTACGATTATTCCCCTCGCGAAGTTTGCCAGATGATGATTGAAGGCGATGAAGAGACAATAGAAGAGTATATGAAGGGTAAGATTTGGAATTGCGCGCAGTGTTATAGCTGCAAATATAGGTGTCCAAAAGAAAACTCCGCAGCTGATATCGTTATGGCTATGAGAGAGATAGCTGTTAGAGAAGGTCTTGCAGCGGAAGCCCTTGCAGGTTATACGAGGATTGCAAAATTGGTTCTTACAAGGGGAAATCAATTAGCTCCTGATATGCTTTCTCCCGATGCGTTTCCGGATTGGGGTCCCAGAATGATAGAGCTGTCATCTAAAAAAATGGAGATGAGAGAAGAACTTTTTGAAGGGTTTCCCGGTATGAATGTTGTCGATAGGGCATGGGCAGCCGAAGACTATACCATATATGAAATGCAAAAGATATGGGAGGAAAGCGGAGCGCTTGAAAAGGTTGGAACGGTATTTCCATTTTTAGTCGATATAGTCCAGGAAGACATGGAAGATAAGGCGGAAGAAATGGATGCTAAAATAGAGGAAAAGAAGGCTAAATTGGAAGCATCTAAAAAAAAGTAAAGTAAACATGAAGGTTAAATAAAATTAATCCAATAGATTCCCGCCGTAGCGAGCGGGACAATCAATAAATCAATAAATTTAGTTAATTTTGGAGGGCATTATGTCTTATGAAATAAATGACGTTAAAACGGAAATAAACCATGGAAAAGGTATGAATTACCACGTTCATGATATAAGAGCCGAGATGAAAAAATTGGAGGAAGAGGGCGAAATTAAGATTGCCCACCTCATCGGTCCTTACAGAGAAGAAGAGGTTATGTACGGGATAAAAAAGAGAGTTCCTTTAGATATGCATTATCAACATAAAAGTTGCGGGCAATGCGCCAATCTTCCGGGGGTTCCGAGATCAAATTTTTATTATAGAGATAAGCTTGGAATTAAATATTACAATGATATGCAGCAAACATCCTGTACTGCTTGGAATTATCATGCATCCGGGCTTGGCAATCTTGTTCAGTTGGCATCGGTTGCCGCCAGAAACTGGCACAGGGCTTATGAAGAAGGTTATAATTTCACGATACATTGCGTTACAAGCTTTGGCAACTATCTTGAAATGAGGCATCTTCTTGTCGGCAACAAAGAGCTTAGAGATTCTGTAAAGAAGGTTCTTGCAAAACTTGGAAGAGAACTTGTTATTCCAGAAGAAATTATTCACGACTCCGAGATTGCGTATGCCTTAAGAGATAAGATACTTGCTAGCGCGGATCCAAAAAGGCTTGAGGGAATTAAAGGATTAAGGGCTGTCGAACATTACGGATGTCACTTCTTTAAACAGGTATCTGACGATATTATAGGAGGGAAAAGGCCGATAGTTGTCGGGGGTCTCGCTTCCACATTGGGCGTTCAAATGGAAGAGTATTCAAAATGGTTTATGTGCTGCGGTTTTGGCTTTAGACACATTCTTGTCAATAGAGAATTTACAAGATCTGCCCAAAATATTAAATTAAAAGCCATTAAACAAGAAGTTGACCCTGATATGATATTGGTTAATTGCACAGGCTGCGGGACAACCTTTGATAAAACGCAATGGATACAAAAGGCTGTCGGGGAAGATTATCATTACCCCGTTGTATTCTATTCACAACTTGCGGCACTTGCTTTAGGCGCTCATCCATTTAAAGAAGCAGGTTTAAACTTTCATGTAACACCTGTCGAACCGCTTTTAGACAAGATGGGCATAGCATATAATTAATTATAAATATTTAAGAATTAATTAAAATTTTTAAAAAAAGTAAAATTACATTCATTAAAGGAGGTATTTTAAGGTGAAAACTGTTTTGGTAATCGGTGGAGGAGTTACTGGACTCAAAACTGCATCAGAGCTCGCAGAAATGGGTTATAATGTTTCTTTGGTTGAAAAGGAGGATTATTTAGGCGGTCAGGTAGTAAGGCATAAGTACTATAAGCTTGCCCCTGATTTAAGATTGGCGGGCGATGTAATTGACCCTGTTATTAAAGCCGTAGAAAGTAATTCAAATATTAAAGTTCATAAGCATTCGCATGTAGTATCGGTTTCCGGCAGCGCCCCTGAATTTAAAGCTAAGATAAAAAATTCAAAGGGTGAAACTGAGGAAACTTTTGGAGCGATTGTTGTGGCTACGGGTTTTGATCACTTTGATCCAACTGTAAAGCAAGAATACGGCTATGGGAGATTTAAGGATGTCGTTACAAATTCCGAGGTTGAAGAGATGCTTAATCCTAATGGTCCAACAAAAGGGGAATTAAAAAGGCCATCAGACGGTAAGGTTCCAAAAAAGATTGCAATCTTTCAGTGTGTTGGTTCCCGTGATAGGCAGGTGGGCAATCCTTATTGTTGCAGGGTAGGCTGTGTTGTTTCCACAAAGCAGGCAATAGAAATAAAGGAAAAATATCCTGATTCCGAGGTTTATGTTTATTATATGGATATGAGAATGTTTGGAAGGGGATGGGAAGAACTTTACGGTAAAGCCATGGAAGAATATGAAGTAATATTCACAAGGGGCAGAGGCGCAGAGGTTACACTTAAAAATCAGCAACTTTCATTAAGAGCGGAAGAAACAATTATGGATAGGCCGATACAACATTCGGTAGATATGATTATTCTTGCGGCAGGAATGGCGGCAGGGGATGGAACGATCGAGGCTGCAAAAGTTTTAGGCATTAAACAAAACGATTATGGATTTCTTGCCCCAAAGGATGATTTTTTAAGTCCTAACGAATCGTCAAAATCCGGAATATATATTGCAGGTGCCGATAAGGGTCCAATGGATATCGAAAATTGTATAGTCGAAGGTGCGGCGGTTGCGGCAAAGGTGGCGGGCAAGTTAAAAAATTAATGTTTAACATTAATGATTGATGATATTAATAAAATAAGATTTATAAGGAGTCGATAATGGCAGAAAATACAGATAAAATGGTTATAGATGGCGTCGAGCTTACGGGTATATGGAAAGAGTTTCTGCCGTCAAGAATATTATACGAAGATGTTACCACAGAATTTCTTGATGAGGTTAAGAAACTACCTGGAGGTTCTACAATACTCAAATGTTATCAATGCGGAACATGCACAGGTGGATGCACTCTTCCTGATTTTGTCGATAAATTTAATCCAAGGAGGTTTATCGATTTAGTTAGAAGAGGGCATTACGATATATTAGTGAACGAAAATAAAGATTTAGTTTGGAAATGTGTTTCGTGTCAAAGATGCACCCATAGATGTCCAAAGGGCGTTAATACCCAGGAAGTTGTTAGGGCTATAGCCAAGTTCCTTGAGGATAGAAAGGTGTTTGGAAAACTAACGAACGATGAAGCTTTTGATGAGGTCTTCATGGAAGAGGTTATCGAAGACGGAAGAATAGATGAGGTCAAAATAGTAAAGGATTTCTATTCAAAGACCGGAAGACTTAAAGATATGATGAGCGCCGACCAACTTTCTTTGGGATTTAAGATGCTTACAAGCGGAAGGATTAAGTTATTTGGCGGGAAGATTAAAGACTGGAAGAAAGTTTCTCAAAGGTTAAAGGAGGAATTACAATGAAAATTGGATATTTTCCCGGCTGTTCTTTAAAGGGAATGGCAAGGGCATACGATGAATCAACGAAGATTGTTGCGGAAAGTTTTGGCATAGATTTGCTGGAAGTGGATGATTTTAACTGTTGCGGAGCTCTTGAAGCGAAGGGTTCAAACGAAAAATTATCTTACATGCTTCCTGCAAGGGTTATGGATTCCGCAAAAGGCAGATTTCATGTGGATGCTATCGTTACACCATGTAACGGTTGTTATCACAGTCTTCTGAGAACCAATGTGGCTATGAATGAAAACGTTGATGCAAAAGGCAGTGTGGTAAAATTTCTTAAAGATGTGGGGTATGGGACATATGAAGGCGATATCGATGTGAGACATTTTCTTGAATTATTTTATAATGAAGTAGGTCCTGAAAAGATTAAAGCCTCGGTTACAAAATCTCTTAAAGGACTTAAAGTTGCTTCTTATTACGGGTGTCTGTATGAAAGACCAAAAACCATTACAAAAACAGGTTATAAAAGCAAAAGAGACGATTCCGAAAACCCACATTTTCAAGACGATTTATTGAAGGCCGCAGGAGCCGAAATAGTAGAGTTTCAAGCTGCCGCCTCATGTTGCGGCGGGGCTCACGCATTACAGGATGAATCTTTATCGGCAACTTTATCCGCAGCTGTTTTGTCGGCGGCTAAAGAAGCGGGCGCCGATGTTTTAGCATTGCCCTGCCCTTTATGCGGAGCGGCATTGGATATTAAGCAGCCTGAAATTATAAAAGCTCACGGCGAAAAGGCAAAACTTCCGGTTGTTTATTTTACCCAGTTGATTGGATTAAGCATCGGTAAATCGCCGAAAGAATTAAAATTAAGCGATCCTATTTCTAATCCGATGGAAGTTTTGAAGGCTAAGGGGTTTGTATAATAAATATTAAACTGCCTGCTTTATAAAATAAGGCAGGCAGTTTTTTTTATAATATGCTGTTGTCAACCTTTTGCAGATCCTGTGTAGAAGCGTCCGGCTTTTTACTTTTTGCTAGAATACTATTTTTCC
>JAJZYP010000145.1 GCA_021798015.1 bacterium | reverse complement strand
GTATGGTCAGTTGTCCCCGGGATTTTATTTCTGCCGTAAACGGTTTCATATAGCGTATTTAATCTCCTCTTCTAAAGTATGATTTCATATTATCAGAATTCGGAAATAATTGCAATATTTTTTCTTCAATTTTATATTTCTCTTTCTTCTCCCGTTTCCTTCCTCTCTCATGATTTTCTGTTATGCCCGGCTTGATTATTTTATAAAATTAATGTATAAATAAACTATAATGAATAATGAGATTCTGTTTTTGCAATGGATATAATTTTTACAAGCCATTCTAAATTAGAAATGAAAAGAAGAAATATAAAAGAATCTTCCGTAATAAGCGTTATTAAAAAAGCGGAACAAAAGATAAATTCTAAAAATAATAAGATTATATTTCAAAGTAAATTTTTTGATGCCGATGAACAAACAGAGATGATTTTGAGAGTAATATGCGAATTGTTTGAACCGAAAATTATTAAAGTAATAACAGTTTATAAAACTTCTAAAATAAAAAAATATTGGATTGAGGGATAAAGCCATGAAAGTCATATATGACGATGAAACAGATACATTAACGCTTATTTTTAATGACGGTAAGATTTCTGAAAGCGATGAAATTCAGGAAGGTATGATTTTAGATTATAACGACCAAGGAAAAGTAATTTCTATGGAATTATTGGATGCATCGATGAAGGTTAAAGACCCTAAATTTATTTCCTATGAATTAAAAGAAATGAAACAAGCGGTGTAAAAAATCAGACTGACACGGAATATCTGACGCTACCCTATATTTTCTAACGGTATATTTTCGATAGAGATATTTGTAAGTTCCGCAGGATTAAGTTTTTCGCTTGCATCTAGAATTTCGATTCCAACTATATGCCCTTTTTCGTCGATATCTATTGTTACCCCGTTTTCCACATCCATTGAATCGACTATTTTTGCATCTCTAATTTTAATATATAATGCATCTACGTCTTTACTGTACTCGATTTTCATACATTTAACCTCTCAAAAGGCTTTTTTCTAATAGTCACGGTTATAATCAAATATTATCGTTTTCTTCTTTAAAAGTAACCCTTATAAACCTATTGTCTATATATTTATAAGCATTTTTCCTGTCTTTAACATCCGGTTCTATATAATCGGCTTGATTCACGGCAAAGCTAACCTCTTCTTCCGTGACGATTCGGTCTTTCATTCTTTTTCTTGCATGCCTGCAATAAGTTATAGGTTTCATTCATCCTTTTTTTAATTTAACATAAGAAATAAATAAATCTGACACCTTTAATTTATTACACCTTTAATTTATTGATCCTCTCATTTTGTTCTTTTTTATTTTGCTTAAGCTGTGCGAAGCATATTTTCTTTTGTCTTACAGAGATCGTATTTTGTCTGCAAATTCATCCAGAATTCGGGAGTAGTTTTAAAATATTCCGATAGCTTTAAAGCCATTAAAGGACTGATACTTCTTTTCTCGTTTGCAAGTTCGTTTATTGTCCTAAATGTAACATTTAAATCCATAGCAAGTTTTGTCTGTTTTAGATTTAGAGGCTTCAAAAATTCCTCTCTCAAAACCTCTCCAGGATGTGTAGCGTCTCTTTTAAAATCAAAAATATTCATGTTATTGCCTCAATTATGATAATCCGTTATATAAACATCGTGTGCGTTTCCATTTTTAAATGTAAAAACTATCCTGTATTGGTCGGTAAAGCAAGGAACTATGAAAGTATTATAAAAAAACTCCCGACCACGGCAAACGCAGTCGGGAGTAAAGGAATAAATAAATCTGACACCTTTATTTCTTGTTCTTTATATTTCTTGCCTTTAATTGATGGCACCTTTAATTTTTTTAAGACCCCTTTTTACGACCTCTTTTATAAAAAAATATTGATATTTTTATATTATTGCTGTATAGTATTCTTAATAGTATTGTTAAATAGGAGGTTAAAATAATGATTATTAGCGCTAATGATGTAAAAACAAAAGGTCTATCAAGCATTGAAAAAATAATAGAAGACGAAAATGAAGTTTTTATATCTAAAAGAGGAAAAACAAAATTTGTATTGCTTTCATTAAAAGAATATGAAAGATTAAAAGAAGCGGATATTTTTAAGGCTATAATTGATGCGGAAACCGATTATAAAAATGGAAAATTTATAATCGAGAATTCGGAAGAACATTTTAAAAGGCTCGGCATTTAATGTTTAAATTAATTTTTACCGAAAGTTACCTAAAAAAAGAAAAACTGTTCTTAAATCGTCATGCCGAACTTATAGAAAAATATAAAAATATTCTTAGATTATTAGAATTAAACCCATATCACCCTTCCTTAAAACTCCACAAATTACAAGGAAAATTTAAAGATAACTACGCCATTTCTTTAACATATTCTTACCGAATAATTTTATCTTTCACGGTTATTGAAAATGAGATTTTATTAATAGATATCGGAAGCCATGGGGAAGTTTATTGAATTACCGCTCAGTGGAAAAATAAATCAGACCCCTTTTTCCTATTGACAATGTTAAGCTGTGCGAAGTATTTATCAATATAAAAACGAAGCGGGGGAAACCGCCAAATGCAGACAGGAGTGGGATATGTAGGCAGGCGATTTTAAAAGCAAAGCTTTTAAGTCTGCCGAAGTGAAATAAATCTGACACCTTTATTTATTTTTATTTATTTAATTAATTAATTAGCTTGATCTAGTAAATAATTTTCATGAAAATCACAGGAGAATAAAGATTCCAGCGAAAACTTCTTGGAAGCGTTGAGAATTTCTATCCCTACGATTTCATTTTTATTGGTCGTATCTATATTTATCCCTCCTTCTATCTCGATAACACCTGTAGGTTTGTCATCGGATAATTTTATATATGCCGCATCAACCTCTTTATCGTAATATATTTTCATTTTTATAGCCTCTCTTAATTGGAAAAACGCTTATAACGACAATTTTTTCATTTTCAACGGAGAAAATAATTTTTACGGGATAGGTATATTTTGCCGACAAAGATTTGTCCATAATATCATATTTCCCATAAAATAATTTATTATTTAAAAAATAATTGTTTATAGCATTTATTATATCATTTTCATCAATATCATATAATTTCATTCTTCTTTTAGAATGCCTTGAAAATTTGATTTCAATCATTTTAATATTAAAAATCTTAAATAAAACGGAAATATAATTTATCTATACTATTTATACATCAATCGATAAAAAAAATCAAGTTGACACAACAACGAATTATGGGAGAGGGAAGGGATGGGGGATGGAGATAAGAAATATAAAACCCCGAAGTGATTAACTTCGGGGTTAAAGTTATGTCGTCTAACTAAGTTAGGCTAAAGCCTGCTTAGAAATTCCAGATAATAGCGGAACCTAATGCCGTAATATCCTTATGTGCAGTTGTGTTTGGAACGCTACCGTCAGCATTGGGAGTAAAACTGTCAACACCGCTTCCCGTCCATACATAGCCGCCCCATGCCTGCCATGCAACTGTTTTTGTAAAGTGATGCGTAAAATTAAGGTCAAACTCGGTTCCGATGTGATGACCTCCAAACATTGCAGTAGAATAAGTATCGCCGGGAACAGTTAAGCTTGTTTTAAGCCACTGGGCATAAATTACAGATTCCTGCAAATCGTTAGCGCCGGAAAAATGTTCAGTCGCATCTACCATAAGAGCCCATTTGTTGGAAAGATTTGAGCCTAACGCCCAAGGTGTTCCGCCGTAAATATAACTTACGCCGGGAGAACTAAATATGATTGTCTGCCAATTG
>JAJZYP010000144.1 GCA_021798015.1 bacterium | reverse complement strand
CCTCGCTAATTGATTAGAATAAAAATAATACGTAACAATTTACCCGGTTATTTTTTCATAAATCGTTTCAGAAGCAAAATTCTGGCAAACTCAGGCGAGAGTGAGAGAATAAATAAATCTGGCACCTTTAATTTTCTTTTTTTTCTTCCACTCAATAACCTCCTACTTCATTTTAAAACCTAAATAAAAAAAACAAAAACTCCCGGCAGCGTCAAACGCAGTCGGGAGTAAGGGAATAAATAAATCTGACACCTGACACCTTTTTTGTTTTTTTAATATCGGCACATTCCCTATTATATTCGCAATCCACATTATAATCAGGAAATTCATCTTCCAAATAAATCGCAAATCGATGCGTTATGCTTCTTTCATTTGCATCAACCTGCAATAGATATGAATCATTTTTTAAGAATTTCCGGTAACCGTTCTTAATTTTTTCCAAAATTTCTTTATTGTTCGTATTTGTAGAATCATTGGATTTATTCATAATGTTCGCCTCTATTTTAAAATAGAAAAAACAAAAACTCCCGGCAGCGTCAAACGCAGTCGGGAGTAAGGGAATAAATAAATCTGACACCTTTTTTAAACGCGGCCGGGAGTGAGGGAATAAATAAACACCTTTAATTTTTTAATTTACTTTTAAAGTCACAATAATGCCGGTATCGAAATATCCTCATCGATTTCTTCCCAATGAATGCCTATTCCCCTGCCTATTAAACGCCATTTATTCCTCTGTTCTTCATTTGCGTTGCGAAGTTTAGGAAACCAATCTATGGGGACGCTTAATTCTCTGCCGTCTAACAAACTGATATGCATCATATAGGAATCAAATCTTATGTCAGAAGCCAGAGCTTCATGTGATTTAACTGCTAAAGTATTCATTCCATTTATCCTTAATAATATTGATATTTTCTAAAATAATGGCTCTTATTTCATTTATTTCTTTTGCGTTGTAACCTACGGACTTAGCAAGAGCAACATCTTTAAGCCAAAATTTTGCGTAATTTTCACCAGATTCAATGTGAATATGCGGAAACTCATTTCCTTCATTACTAAAAAAGAAAAGCCGATATTTTTTTATTCTCAATATAGTCGGCATGTAATGATATTATTTATGCATTATATTTTTACTATAATCTTCTAAAATAATTAATAATTCATCAATTTTTGAATATTTATTTTAAAAATTTCATAAAAAATTATATGTTTAAGTTTATTATAACATAAATTTTTTAAATATGAAAATCGATAAATAATTTAAGTTTACATAACGGAAAATTATGAGGCAAGTGAGGAAGAAAAAAATAAAAACTCCCGACTACGTCAAACGTGTTGGGAGTAAGATACGGAGGCGGGCGTTTATAAAAGCGGAGTTTTTATGCCCGCCATAGTGAAATAAATCTGACACCTTTATTTTTTTATTCTTTATTTTTTAAAAAAATATGATATAATATATAAAATATTAATTATAGTTTTCTTAAAAAGGAACAGATATGAAAACAAAAAAAATAATAGACCTTTCCGTAGAAGAATTTCGGGTTTTTATATCCGATACCGTAAATGCGGCTATGGAAGACTCAATAGAGGATTTTTTAGCCCTTTCAAGCGATAACTATCTAAAGTCGATTAAAGAGGCAAGGAAGGATTATAAAGCAGGCAAAGTTAAATCGTTTGAAGATGTTTTCAATGTATAAAATCTTTTTTACTAATCGGTCATTAAAAGATTTAGAAAGTATCGACCCAGCCACGCAAAAAAGAATTGCCGCAAAACTTAAAGAATACTCCGCAGAACCGTTAAAATACTCCAAAAAGCTTTCCAATACTAATCTTGGCTCGTATAGATTCAGGATTGGCGATTATCGGGTAATATTTGACATCGATAAAGAAAATATCGTTATTTTAAGAATAGGTCATAGGAAAAATATATATAAATAACAAAATTATATCTCCTTTTTTACTTTCCGCCGGGCGAACACCTCAAACATGTGTATTTCGATTTCATGGACACCTATTTCGGAAATTACTGGACAGGTTAATTCTCTTTTTATTTTTATATAATATCGTTAAATTTAAGTCAATGAAAATATCTTAAAAATACCTTAAAAGTCGTTTAGATTTTGAAGTCGTTTTTTTTAAATAAATAAAAGATTTAGTCGCCGCCGTATAAGTTGATAAACTGTTAAGAATTTACCTGTGAGCAACTTTAGTAATTAAAATAATAAAATAAATATTAAATAACAATAAAGGAGAGAGAGAAAAGGACTTATTATTTGAGTAACAATAAGTCCAAAAACGCTGAAACACGGGAGCGACAGGGTTCCAAAAATTAAATAATATAGTTGACTTTATTGATATCCGCCGAAGTGAATAAATCTGACATCTTTATTTTTTCTTACGCAACCACTAATTCAACCGGTAAAAACGTATCTGTGCCGACGGTTTTACTTACGTATAATTTTTCAATGCCGATTGTTGCTCCAAATTTATTTTTTTTAAATATAATGCCTTCGCCGGCTTCTTCGGACATTACTTCGTCCTTAGGATTTCCAAACCATATATCCATAGTATCAGAATCCTTATGATAATAAACTTTTACTTTTTCCATATTAAATCTCCTTCTTTTATTTTATCTGTTGGATAGGCTGTTATCAGAAAGCCGTGTGCATGTGAATTTGTGTGTTTTGCAACAATGCAATATAACTTATCAAATTTTTTATAATAAAGAAAAATTTCTTTGTCTATTTTACTCTGTCTAATTTCATCTGGATTTTTTAATGTTTTTTTAACTAAATCCTCTTTATTTTTCATTACCGGATGTTTTATATCTATGAGATACTGCCAATAATCAAAAGTTGTTCTAACTTCTACGCCTAATGGCGTTAATATCTTAAAAAAGATTTTATCGAGGCTTATTAAATGATTTTTCATGTGAACTACTCCCGCCTTAAGAGGCGTGAGCTTCCTGTTTCATTGTATGACGGCTATATCCGGTACTTTGGATACCCGCCGGAGCATACTCCGCAGGCGTTAATTCGGGCAGTCCCTGCCCTATTTGTTTAAGTCCTTCTATGAAAAGGTTAATACTGGCATTTACATCCCTGTCGTGAAGAGCGCCGCATTCGGGACATACCCAGAACCTTTCGGACAGCTTAAGGTCTTTATAGATATATCCGCAGTCCGGAGTAGAACAAGTTTTAGACGACGGATAGAACCTGTTTACTTTAAGTATCTGCCGTCCATACCACTCGGATTTATACTTAAGCATATCGACAAATTTACTCCACGATACGTCGGATATAGATTTAGACAAATGCCTGTTCTTAACCATTCCCTTAATATTTAAGTCTTCGAGAACGATAACTTGGCTATCGTTTACCGTTCTTAAAGACAATTTATGTAAAAAGTCGTTGCGCTGATTAGATATTTTCTCATGTAAAAGAGATAATGCTTTTTTAAATTTAATATAATTCTTTGACGCCGTAGCCCTATCCTGTTTACTCCGTCTATGAACCTTTCTATCAAGTTGTCTTGAAAGTTTAATAAGGCGTTTTTGAGACTTAAGCAAATATTTCGGGTTAGGTATCTTGAAACTTTCTTTATTATCAAAGTCCGTCCCTGTAGTAACAATAGCAAAGTCCTTTAAGCCTAAATCTATGCCTGATACTTTATTGTTTTTCGGTAATAACGCAAAATCTTTTTCGACCAGCATATTGATGTAATATTTGTCTGATAGATTCTTTGTTACCGTGATAGATTTAACGGTTTCGTTGACTTTT
>JAJZYP010000143.1 GCA_021798015.1 bacterium | reverse complement strand
ATGAATAAAGGCAAAGTTTTATCCGCAAAAATACTTGAAGAAATTAATGAAATTAATACTGCGGCAAATAGAGCTCAAATTGCGTGGAAAAAGGCGTGCGATACTAACGACGATTTATATTTTGACAGCGTTGCATTAAATTTGCACAGTTTTTATTCGGGAATAGAAAAAATTTTTAAATTAATTGCCAAAGAAGTGGATGAAAATTTACCAGACGGACCCAATTGGCACGAAGAATTGCTTGCTCAGATGAGTTTAGATATAACTAATATCCGTCCTCCGGTTATTTCAAACAAACTCAAAAATAACCTCCAAGATTACCGTAGCTTTCGCCATCTTATAAGAAATATATACACTTATAATATAAATCCCGAAAAAATTAAACCGCTTATAGAAATATTGCCATCTTTACTAAAAGATTTAGAAAAAGATTTAAAATTATTTAGTAAATTCCTCATAAACGCATAATGGTGTATTATGTTGCTTCCGATTGAATAATAAATAAATCAACGAGCTAGACGAAAACAACAAACCTCTGAGAAAGCGCCGCAGTAAACCATATGTTTTATTTATAGCCGCAAAAACTTTTTTTAATAAATACATAAGCAGAAAAGGCTACTTAGACGGATGGAGAGGTTTTTACCTGTCTATGTTTGCGGCTTTTTATAAAATCGCCGTATCTGCGAAAATAGAGGAATATGAAAGCAACGGAAACGTCGAATCCGTCCATAATAAATACGATTTAGCCGCCCAGGAAATTATCCGCGGTTATTCCGATTCCGAGTGAAATTTCGACAGCTTAAAATGTAATTCAGAAATATCTAAGTAAATCTTTTATTATTTTTCATTTTTCCTTAGCGCCGAAGCGGCGGCAAAAACGGCAAGAAAGAAAAAGAATAAGTTGGAACATTTATCGTCGGACATTGTTGCGGCTGAGGTAAAAGCGCCCATAAACACTATCGTTATACCGAGCATCATAACAGATATTTTCTTTTTAAAATCGTCGTCTGAATTTTTAAACAACATATAAGGCTTTCTGATTCCTTCGACAAAAAGCCACATAAGTATTATAAACCCGAAAATTCCTATCTCGGAAAGCGTCTGCACGTAACCGTTCCCAGGTATAGCCAAGTAAAGGCAGTAAAGTTTTTTTCCGGTTTTAGGATTATGATACCACGGAAACTGCACGTCTTTATGGGTTTTAAAATATTTCGTAAAAGCCGCAGCCCCTACCCCGGTTAAAGGATGGTGCTCGAACATAGCCAGTCCGGATTCTATAAGACATATATGGCTTTCGGCATCAAGATGGCTTTTGGACTCCGTTTTATAAACTGCAGGGTTAAACATAGTCATAACTCTCGTCCGGTAAGTTTTCGATAAATAAAAAGAACCGGCATTTGCCGCTATAAGAAAAACGATAACGGCTATAAAAAGTTTTTTGGATTTCAATAAAGCTATAACTAAAATAGCCGGCACAATGCCTAAAAGCGCCGACCTCGTTTTAGTCATAACAATATCAAAAAAACCGATTATAACGATAATCGATATTATAAAAGCCGGAATATAAGTTTTAAGCCTGTCTAAGCTAACGGCGCTTATTTTTTTTTCGGCCTCCGGAAGTTTAACGGCTCCTTTGCCGCCGCCGTTTCGCTGTCGTCCTCCGCCGTTTTCTACTCTGCCGCCATTAATACTTGCTGTTTTAAAATTAAATGCGTAAAAACATAAAAACATCACTATGCCGTACGATACTTGAACGGGAAAACTTAAATCATTATTGAAACCGGTCAGCCTTGACCCTGCATACATAAAACCGGCAATAAAAAATTTCTGGTAAAGACCGTACATTATGGCTAAAGTTATGGAGAAAGCAAACGTTCCCAGCATAAACGATATTTTCTTCACGCTGTTCAATAATTCCGCTGCGGCGAAGAAAAACGCAAAAAAGTACAATATCTTGCTAAACTCGACTATTGAATCGTTCAGGCTGTAAGACCACAAAAAAGACAGGGCATCCATGCCGAGATACAAAAACATCGGAATATTAAAACCCGTGCGCATTATAGAAAAATCCCTTTTAGCAATTTTATATGCCGTAAAAAATACTATGGCGACAACCATGCCGAAAACGGCAAATCCGTCTTTGACGGGAATAAAAAGGGCAAATATAAATATGCCGGTAATTGCGGCATATTCGAAAAATTTTGAGGAACCGGGTTTTTTAACAGCAAAAAAAATAGAAATTAAAGCCGGTAACGATATAGATAAAATTTTAATATAAGCGATTAAATTCATATTTATGCAAAATCGACCCTTGACCTGCAATATTTTAAATTAGGCATAGGTCTTTATTTTTTTTATTCAATATATCAATTAAAACACATTGAGCCTTATATTTCAAACATACATACTATTATATATGGATATTATCGTCAATACGACCCTTCTTTTTTTATAACGACTTTAACGGTTTTAAACAATATTATTACATCTAACCATAAAGACCAGTTTAGTACGTACCAAGTATCTAATTTTACCCTGAAATCGTAACTCGTATCGTTTCTTCCGCTTACCTGCCATAAGCCTGTAATCCCCGGCTTAACCATTAAGTAATACTGCGAATTTTCCCTGTAATATTCGTCGATTTCTTTTTTTAAAACCGGCCTTGGACCCACAAGGCTCATATCGCCCTTAAAAACGTTAAATATTTGCGGCAATTCGTCTAAGGAAGTTTTTCTCAAAAAATTGCCGGCTTTCGTAATTCTGGGGTCGTTTTTTAGTTTAAAATATGTGCCCCATTCTTTTTTAGCATCTTCGTCGTTTTTAAGTATTCTTTTTAATCTGTCGTCGGCATCCTTATGCATGCTTCTGAACTTATAAACGTTGATAGTTTTTCCATTTTTGCCCACTCTTTTATGCGAATAGAAAACAGGTCCTTTAGAATCGATTTTTATTAATATGCTTAGAACGGTTACCGCCAATAAAATAAAAGGAAATAACATAACGGAAACTGTAATATCGAATGCTCTTTTTACTAAAATATTTAAAGCGGATTTTAAATTATTTTTAGTGTTTAATAAGATTAAATGATTTGCGATAAGATAATTAATTTCCGAATTAAATAAAGGCATGCCTCTTAAATCCGGTATAATTATTATATTTTTAGCGTATTTTTGAATTATCGAGACTAATTCGGATAATTTTTCTTCGGAAAAAGAAGGTTTAGCAATAATTACGGCAGAAATATTTAACGCGCCTATAAATTTTTTTAAATGCTTAACGCTTCCGAAAATTTTATATTTTCCGTTGCCTGCGGTAATTTCTTTACCGGTTTTTTCTATATCGTCGTCTAAAAAACCTATTACGTTATATCCCAAATAATCTTCCTTTGCAAGACCTTCGGCCGCAAGAACGGCAATCTCGTCAGTTCCTATAATTATCGTATTTTCTTTCCATAGTCCCAACCCATAAAGAAATCTCTTTGCCCATAATCTTGCGAAAGGAACCGCAAACAATAAAAATACTCCCGTAATTCCTATAACAAGCCTTGAAACGCTGTCGCTCAATTTTGCGATAGACACAATAGCATAACTAAAAATACCAAAAAGCATAACGGCTTTTATAATATCTTTGGTCTCTTCCCAGTAAGGCAGTCTTCTGACATAAAGCCCTTCGTAATTAATAAAAAAAATCAATATAAAAGGCATCCACCATACTTTATCGACTAACGTGCCGATATTAGGATTAAACTGCGGTAGCCGAGGATAGACAAACGAAATCA
>JAJZYP010000028.1 GCA_021798015.1 bacterium | reverse complement strand
GGTTAAAATAGATTTTCTTATTTCAAAATACTTGCCACTCACTAATCTTTCTAAATTTGAATAGCTGCCCTTTGCAAGCCTTAAATAAACCGTTAAAATATCGCCTGCCATATCCGGAAATTTAGCCTCAAAGGCTTTAAACAAAGCTTCATCTTGAACAGGACTAAAAGAAAGCAGGGAGCATCTTGAAACAATGGTCGGAAAAAGACTATTTAAGTTTGATGAGATTAAAATAAAAACGGTTCTACCTTGAGGCTCTTCCAGAGTTTTTAAAAGGGCATTCATTGCGTTTAGGTTCATTGCCTCCGCATTGTCTATTATGACAAACCTGTATCCCTTAAATGCGGGAGTTAAATTTAAAAATGAATTAATCTGATTAATTTTTTCGATTTTTATTGAATTTCCCGCCGGTTCCACAATCATCAGATTTTGGCTTGTTTCGTTTAATATTCCTCTGCATGAAGGGCATTTCCCGCAAAAATACCCTTCCAATAATGTTTTAGCATCAGAATTTTCTTTAATTTCGGCAGAGCTATCGTTATAATATAAATAGTCTTTGCATAAAACCGAAGCGGCAAAGGATACCGCGACAAACCTTTTCCCGATATTCTTTTGTCCGTAAAAAATAAGCCCTGACGGTATTCTGTCTCTTACAAACAAACCATTTAAAAATTGAATAGGCTTTTTATGCCCTATTATATTAGAAATTCGGTAATCTATGTAATTCATAAACCCTATATTTATCCCATATTCGAAAAATTAATCTATTCCTTTTCTTTTCCCGCTCCTTTACTACAAGCCGTGGTATAAATTAAAGTTACGGAGCGTTTTTGTCCTTAATTAAATCTATAACATCTTTAGTTATTAAACCTACTATATCTTTGGATGGGGCATCGGCGTCAATCTTTTTAATTCTGCTTTTAAACCTGTCAGCAAGAAATAGATAATTTATTCTAACATGCTTAAAAAAATATAATGATTCGCTGTCAAAACCGTCAAACTTATCCGCCCTCCCGTTTAGCCGCTTTAAAGCGATCTCGGGCTTTAAGTCAAAAAGGTAAGTTCTATCTATGTCTATATTCTTTTGTTTAAGAACAAAATCGTTTATAATTAAAATAATATCTTCAAAACTTTTATTATCTTTGCCGTTTGAGTAAACTGTTTGATAAGCATATGTAGAATCTATAAACCTATCACATATTATAACATCAAAATCCTTTAGTTTTAATGAAATTTCATTCAAGTGGACTATTCTATCGGCTGAAAATAAAAATAACGCCATAATGGCGGCTGTTTTTTTATCTAAGCTCTTCAAAAAAGATAAATCGACATTTTTTTCAAAACCCTCTTCAACGATAATATTTTTAACAACCGTTCCCAGATAAGTATCTGTCGGCTCCCGCGTAAGTAAAACTCTATAACCCATCCCTCTCAAAGAATTTGCTACCATATTTGCCGCGGTAGTCTTGCCTGCCCCGTCAATACCTTCAACCGTTATAAAAATTCCCATAATTATGTTATAATTAAAAAGTTTGCTTAATAACCTTAAGTCATATAATAACACAAAAATCAAAAAACATAAATATAACAAGGGCGAGGTTAGATTTCCTCATTTATGGAATTAGATTTATTCGATTATAAATTTGACGAAAAATTAATCGCGAAATATCCGCTTAAAAATCGTGACGAGGCACGACTTCTTGCGGTCGATGTAAAAAATTTTAAAATGGAGCACAGGAAATTTTATGACATAAAAGACTACATAGATAAAAATGATGTTGTCGTTGTCAATAACTCCTTTGTTAAAAAGGCTAGAATATTCGGCAGGAGATTAACAGGCGGCAAGGTAGAAATATTTATCACTGAATTTCCTTTTAAAATATCGTTTCCGCTTAGATTAAACGCCCTTTTAAAATCACATAAAACCATTAAAGAGGGTGAAGAAATACTGATAACCGAAGAAAATCAAGGCAACGAAAACAGGGGAGATAAAACCTGTGTAAAATTAAATGCAGGGTTAAATTCGGCAAAATACGACGACTATATTAAGGTTATTGTTTTAAAAAATCATGGAAACGGAAATTACGACATCTTGATAAACAAAAAAGAAGACGGCGATTTTATTTTTAATAAATGTGCGGAAATACCTCTTCCCCCTTATCTTAAAAGACAAGCCAAAGAAATAGACGAAACATACTATCAAACGATTTATGCCGATGATTCAAGCGGTTTTTCCGTAGCGGCTCCAACCGCAGGACTTCATTTTACCGATAATCTGATAAACAAAATTAACGGCAAGGGTGGAATTTTTGCAGAAGTTTCCTTAAATATCGGGCTTGGAACATTTATGCCCGTCAGAGAAAAAGATATAAGAAAACATAACATACACCAAGAAACCTATACGATTTCAGAAAAAACAGCTCGTTTAATTAATAAAACATTAGAATCTAATAATAAAATCATAATTACTGGAACATCTTCGGTTAGGTGTCTCGAGTCCTGCATGGATAACAGCGGGATTTTAATTCCCGCAGAAAAGTCAACATCCTTGTATATATACCCGGGTTATAAATTTAAAATAAACAAAAAATCTTATAACAAACTTTCATCAGCCAAAATCATCTCTATTTATTATGATTTGCGCCTTAATAGGCATAGATAAAACAAAAGCCGTTTACGAAGAGGCTATAAAAAACAACTACTCACTTTTTAGCTATGGAGATGCTATGTATTTATATAATATGTGATATGGGCTTTAAAAATTAATTTTTTTAATATATAATTTTTCAAGATGTTTAAAATTTTAAAAAAAGACAAAACTACAAATGCCAGAATAGCCGAGCTTTCCACTAAAAACGGCATCATAGAAACGCCGGTTTTTATGCCTGTCGGGACAATAGGAACGGTAAAATCGTTATCCCCTTTCGAAATCTATGATGAGGGTTTTAAAATTATGCTCGGAAACACTTACCATCTGTTTTTACGTCCCGGCATAGACATAATAAAAAAATTCGGCTCTTTAAGAAATTTTACAAGATATAAAGGAATGATTCTAACGGACTCCGGAGGGTTTCAGATTTTTAGCCTTGCCAAATTCGCTAAAATCAACGATGAAGGGGTTTTATTTATGTCCCATATCGATGGCGAGACACACTTTTTTACCCCAGAGCGTGTCATTGAAATACAAGAGGCGCTGGATTCCGATATAATGATGCAGCTTGATGTCTTTTCGGGACATGAAGTATCCAAAGAAATTGCGGAAAAAGACTTAGATACAACAATAAATTGGGCAAAAAGATCGATGTCCGCAAAAAGAAAGGACGGCAATCTCCTTTTTCTTATATCTCAGGGTAATTTCTTTGAAGATTTAAGGGAAAAATCTGCCAGAATTATGTCAGGGTTCGGTGCCGACGGTTATGCGATAGGAGGGTTAGCCGTTGGGGAAACAAAAGAAATTATGTTTAGGATGTTAACTTTATCCGTATCAAATCTTCCCGAAAACAAGCCGAGATACCTTATGGGTGTGGGAACACCCGAAGACATTATAAATGCGGTGTCTTTAGGCGTTGATATGTTTGACTGCGTGATGCCCACAAGAAACGCAAGAAACGGTTTTGTGTTTACATCCGCAGGAACCTTAAATATTAAAAATTCCAAGTATAAATCCGAAATAGGACCGCTCGATCCGGATTGCGGCTGTTTTTGTTGCAAGAATTTTAGCGCCGCTTATGTAAGACACGCCTTTATGACAAAAGAAATATTTTCGCAAAGGCTTTTAACATTGCATAATCTTTATTTTTATCAGAATCTAATTTTAAAAATAAGACAATCAATAAGAAATGGCAACTTTTTAGACATGTTAAACGTAATAAATATACAAAAACCTTCATCTTTACTTTGACTTTATTTTAATTTAAATATAATATTAATAAAATAAAATTAAATAAAATTAAATAAAATTAAATAAAATTAACATTTTAAAATTAATAAAAGGAGGTAATAAGGCTTAACTGAAAACCTAAAACAACATTAAGCCCTTAAATCATTATGAAAAATTTATCAAATTTGTTTAACCTATTTACTGTAAAAAATGCCTATGCCGCATCCGCTGCGGCATCTTCCGGGCAGGGAGGCTACTTGCAAACATTCTGGAGCTTCGCCCCGTTAATCGCCATTGTCGTTATATTCTACCTTTTGGTAATATTGCCCCAGCAAAAAAGGACAAAAGACCATAAAAAAATGGTAGATTCTTTAAAAGTCGGCGATGAGATTCTTACCAATGGCGGTATTTACGGCATTATATCCGGAATAGCGGAGCAGGTTTTTACATTGGAAATAGCAAAAGACGTTAAAATTAAAATCGCAAAAAACGCCATAGCAACAAAGACTTCTAAATCGTAAATGGGCTTCGCCGTCTGACGATTATGATAATGTCCATTATTTTATTACAAAAATAAAAAAGTGAAACTTTTATATTTTATATTCACATATTTATAGGAAAATCTGATGAAACCTGTTAAAACTAGATTAATTTTAATAATTTCTCTTATAGTTATATCGATTTTTTCGGTAATCCCGTCAATTTACCCAAACACGCCCGGATGGTGGAAAGCTACTATCGGAAATGCCGAGATGCGTTTAGGGCTTGATCTTCAGGGTGGCGTTTATCTTGTTGAAAGGGTAGAGGTTAATAAAGCCGTGAAAGAAAAACTTTATAAGGATTATACCGATATACAATCATTCGTTAAAAATAAGGGATATGATAAAAATGACATAAGTTTCGCAGATTCCTACATAAAAATTAAAGGAAAACTTTTAAAAAACACGCAAGAATTAACAAAATATCTTTCTAATCATCACATTTCTTTGCAATTATCAGGCGATAAAATAAATTTTAAAAAATCGGCTCTTTCAAAATATAAAGAAGAGGCAGTAAGCGGGGCTGTGGAGGTTATGAGAAACAGGATAGACCAGTTTGGTTTAGTCGCTCCAAAAATTGCCAGGCAGGGCAAAAATTTAATAGTTGTGGAGATGCCCGGGGTTAAGGATGTAAAACAAGCTATTAAACTTATTGGAAAAACCGCAAGATTAACATTTAAACTTGTTGACGATAAACACAGCCTAATAAAAGCGTTAAACGGAAAAATCCCAAAAGGGGACGAAATTCTTTACCATATATCCTACAACAAATTTTCTCATAAAACAACAAAAAGACCGTATCTTATCAAAAAACCGATTTTAATGAGCGGAGCCGACATTTCAAGCGCAAATGTCCAGATAAACCGCTATAACCAACCTATTGTCGGGGTTACTTTAAATTCGAGCGGAACTAGAAAGTTTGCATCTATAACCACGAAATATACAGGTAAAAGGCTTGCCATTATACTTGACAACAATGTGATCTCAGCACCTGTTATAGAAGAACCAATATTGGGCGGAAATGCTTCCATTTCAGGACGATTTACTATGGCTCAGGCTAACAACCTTGCAATAGCCCTTCGTTCCGGAGCTTTGCCCGCACCGGTAAAGATAATACAAAATGAAACGGTAGGACCTACCCTGGGGGCAGACTCTATACACGCCGGCATACTTGCCGCCGTTATCGGAACTATTTTAGTTATTGGATTCATGATATTTTATTACAAATTATCTGGGTTAATCGCGGATTTTGCTCTTCTTGAAAATGTATTATTTCTTATTGCCGCCCTCTCTTTGTTTGGCGCAACTTTAACGCTTCCGGGTATTGCAGGAATAATTCTTACCATAGGTATGTCGGTTGATTCTAATGTTCTTATTTTTGAAAGGATAAGGGAGGAATTAAGAGAAAATAAACCGGTGGCTATAGCTATTGAAAACGGATATAATAAGGCGTTTTTTACGATTTTAGATTCTCATGTTACCGCTCTTATAACCGCCACTGTTTTATTCTATTTTGGCTCAGGCCCCGTAAAAGGCTTTGCCGTAACATTATCACTCGGTATTATTATAAATCTCTTTACCTCGTTGGTCGGCACAAAAGTCATATTTGACATTATATCGAACAAAAAAGAACTTAATAAATTAAGCATTTAACTTAAGGGGTCTGAAGAATTGGAATTTATAAAAAACACAAATTTTAATTTTATCGGCAAAAGGAAATATTCATTCGCATTGTCGTCTATTCTTGTCATACTTGGATTAATAGAACTAATTACGATGATTTTAGGCATGGCAAAGATTGGAATAGATTTTACCGGCGGATTATCTTTACAGCTTGCGTTTAAACATAAAATATCCGTTGCAGGTGTTAGAAAAGAGCTTCTGGCAAAAGGATTTAAGGATGTGAAAATCGTTAAAATAAAGGGTAAAAACGATATTATAATTCAAACTAAAGCGGTAGCTAAGGATTTAAATAAATATACCAACGAAATAAAAACAACTATAAAAAATGCCTTTAAAAACAATCCGTCCAAAGTGTTGAATAATGAAATGATCGGCCCTTCCGTCGGTAAAAAATTAGCCAAAGACGCTATCATCGCAATTATAATATCGATTATTGCAATTATACTCTATATAACATGGAGATTTGAGTTCAGGTTCGGGCTCGCAGCTGCCATCGGCCTTGCTCATGATGTCCTTGCGCTTATGGGAATTATTTTTATTTTTCAGAAAGAAATAACCCTTCTTGTTATTACGGCAATTTTGACTGTTGCAGGTTATTCCCTTACCGATAAAGTTGTTGTTTTTGACAGAATTAGAGAAAACTTAAGGAAAGCAACTGAAAAAACCCAACAAATTAATTTAAAGGATTTGGTGAATAAAAGCATAAACGAGGTTTTGACAAGAACGGTCGTTACATCACTTACGGTAGTATTAGTGGTTTTATCTTTGTTTTTCCTCGGCGGCATAGTTCTTCATGACTTTGCTTTTATCTTATTATGCGGGGTTTTAATCGGAACATACTCTTCGATATTTATCGCAAGCCCTGTTATGATTATATTAAATGAAAAACATTATTCTTCAAATAATAAAAAAGCCGGTAGCGGAAAATAATTTAAACTATGCAAAAAAATTATGTTGAGAAATACATAAAAGGATGTTTAGAAAAAACATTTAATCAAATACACCCAACTCCTCCTGACACTACCGTTATATCTTTAATCTTAAAAAGGATTAATTCTCAATTAAACTTCGATCCATTTTTTTCGGAAGAATTTCGTAAAGATTATTCCGACAAGGACCCCATAGATAACTACTTAAGCAGTTTCGTATCAAACTATTTAAACCCGTCTTTAAAATCTTTAAGCGACCCGTTTCTCATAAAAGACATGGACAGGGCTGTGGAACGGATAACTAAAGCATTGATAGAAGATGAAAATATTTGCATCTACGGAGATTACGATGTAGATGGAATAACCTCCACATCCTTTCTGGTTTCATTTTTAAGAGAAATAAGAAAACTAATGAAACCCTATCAAAATGACAATACAATTTTTTATAAATTACCCGACAGAATAAAAGACGGTTATGGACTTGGAATAGAACCCGTTAACGAGATTTATGATTTTATAAATCAAAATAGCAATAAACCTCTAACCTTATTGATAGCCGTCGATTTGGGCATAACGAACGTTAAAGAGGTAACATATGCAAATTCAAAAAATATCGATGTTATAATATGCGACCACCACGAAATTCCCGTTAGTAAACAGGCTTCGGGAAATAACGATAATTACTTTGAAGAAATTTTACCGGATGCGTATGCAATACTCAATCCCAAACGAAGGGACGATAAGTTTCCTTTTAAACTTTTACCCGGTGTCGGCATTGCCTTTAATTTAGGAATTGCGTTAAGAAAACAGTTGGTGATAAACGGTTTAATTAATATCCATCCAAACGAAGTTCAGCGCAAGCTTAATCTTAAAGACTATCTAGATATTGTTTGTCTTGGCATTATAGCCGATATAGTTCCTATGTACGGAGATAACAGGACTCTGGCATATTACGGATTAAAGAAAATTAATGATAACCCCAGACCCGGCATAAAGGAACTTAGAAGGATTTGCGGTTTACACTTTGATAATATTAATGAATCCGATGTTGCATGGAAAATTGCCCCAAAAATCAATGCGGCGGGCAGAGTCTCCAACCCATCCATAGCCGTTGAACTTTTAACGCGAAAAGACCCTGAGGAGGTATATAATCTCTCTCAGGAATTGGATATTGCCAATAGGAAAAGACAAATGCTGGAAGACATTTGTTTTAACGAGGCAATAAGCCAAATTAATGAAAAAAATTTAAAGGAAAACGGCGATCCAATTCTTGTTTTAAACGGAGAATCGTGGCATCCGGGTGTTATCGGAATTGTTTCGTCAAAATTAGCCGAATATTTGCAAAAACCGGTTCTGCTCCTCTCCGGGTATAAAGACAATGTATATATCGGTTCCGCCAGATCTTGCGGCAATATCGACATTTATGCGTTTTTAAAAAATTATGAATCATTTTTTACAAAGTTCGGAGGACATAAAATGGCTTGTGGGCTTACGATAAAAAAGGGGCAGGATTTCAACGACTTTATGTCCTCAGTTTCCAACATCGGATTCAGCGAACCGCGGGTTCAGCAAAGCTCGCTTCAAAATCCTCTCCTAAACCTCGAATCTAATATTAATTTTAATTCCGATTATTTAAATAATAATACCATTAATTCCACTGAAGGCAACAACAAAATCCTTGACTATGATGAAGAAATAGATTTAGACACCGCTACTAAAAAGGATTTAATGAATTTAATTAAGTTAATGTCCCCGTACGGACCTTTAAACGAACAGCCGAGATTTTTAATCAGGGATATTACACTTTTGAATATTAATAAAAGGGAATTCAAAAATAAAAACATAAATTCAAAAAAAACCGGTTTATTTAACTGTTATTTTACGCTTAATATCGAAGGTTCTTCCGGTAACTACAATATAAAACCTAAGGCATTTTTATTTAATAAAGGCAAAACCTTCATGGAAACCTTTAGTGCGAAAGCAGCCGGAGGGGACGGTAAATATAAAACCATGGAAAATATTTTTGACATTGAAAATAGAGATGATAACGATTATAAAAATAAAATAGCTGTTAACGGTATTATATTCGAATTCTTTAACGGATATATAAAAATATTAAGCTTTATTTAATCTTTTATTCTTGTTCTTTTTGAAATATATGCTTTTTACAAAAATTCTTACGGCTATCGAGATTGACTATAATCATTTTAAAATACTTGAAGTTAAAAAAAGGGGGCACAATTACCTTCTAAACAATTTTATCAACACTAAACTTCCCGACTTAAATCACCGGGATATCACCTCAATTGCTATTAATCTTAACAAATTAATGAATGATTACGAAATAAGTAAAAAAAATGTATTTGCTAATATTAACGATAACGTCGTTTACAGTTACAATTTTTATCTACCCGATATGCCCCGTAACGATTTAAACAAGGCAGTGGAATATGAAATAAAAAAGCTTATTCCATTCCCTATTTCTTCCTGCATATTTGATTACATCTTTGTCAAAAATGACTCGACACTTAACATAACCGCATTTGTCTCTAAGACGGATGATATAAATAACTTCAAAGAAATATTTGTAAAGGCTAATATCAAATTAAAGTCAATCGAATGCAAAACCGTTTCACTTTATAATAATATTATGTTTTTAAGCAATAACAAAGTTGACCATTTATTGTTATGCGATATTGGTGAAACAATGGCAAAAATTGTTATTATCAAGGATAATATGGTTAATTTCGAAAGGACAATAGAAGGAATTAATTTAAAAGATTTGAATGACAATGAATCATCGTTTTTGATTGGGGATGAATTAAAAAAGAGTGTAGATTTTTATTTCGCTGGAAAATCTATCCCTCCGATAGACGGTATAATAATAACAGGCATTTATTCCGAGAACAAAGGTTTTAACGACAAAATAATGAATATAATAAATCTAAAAACCCATTCCATTTCGATTATTAGCCTGTTAAGGAAAAGAAAAAAATCTTTAGATCAACAAACCGCAAATTCAGCGAAACCCGCCTCATCTTTTTATTTATCTAAAAGATTATTAAAATATGATATAAGGGAAAATTATGATTTTTTTAAACCTCTTGAAGAAATGTGGGCAACCTTCGGTCTTATTATTAACAGATAATACTAAAATCTATGAAGAAGAAAAATGAAGATAAAAAAAGGATTAATTTATTACCTGCCATCGACAAAAAACGGCTTATAAAAAATAAAAAAAGGGCGGTAATATTTTCTATAATTATCGCATACGGTTTTTTTATCTTTTTGCTGGATTTTACATCATACCTTAAAAATAACTCAAAAAGGGCTTATATCTTTGAGCTAAACCAAAAACTGATGCTAATGAAAACCAAAAATATTCTTGATAAATCGTTAGAGTCGGCAATTGCAAATAGAAAAAAACTAAAAAATACAATCAAAAAAAGGATTTTAGTTATAAAAAATCTTGAGAAACTTAAAGTTGCCTGGAATAAAAAGATAGCCGACATGGTTCAATCCTCGCCGAAGGGGATTTGGATGAGCGGACTATTACTCCAAAAAGGCGTTATTATAATCAACGGAAATTCTATTTCGCTAAACGGAATATCGATTTATATGGACAGGCTAAAAGAAACTGGTATGTTTAAAAAAATTATTTTAACCAATGTGGGTAGGGAAATTATTAGCGGAAATACCTTTTATCAATTTAAATTGAAGGCAATTTTGAAGTCAGGTAGCCAATAAAAATGAATTTGGTTGAAGAATTTAAAAAAATCCCTGATTATTTAAGAACAAATAAAATAGCCGTCATTATCTTAATGGCATTTGTGTTTTTTTACCTCATAAATCAGGATTTGTTTTTAAACAACATTGATAATACCTTAAAAGCGAACGAAACTACCATAATAAAACTTAACAATAAAATTAGGATATTAAAACATATAACCATATCTTTAACAAACGAAAAAAATGAGCTATTAAATCTTAAAAATGAGATAAGAAGCCTAAAATTAAGATTAAAAAAGCAACGGATAAAACTCCCCAAAACCTTTATGATTTCAGCGCTAATAAAGCATATCTCCGAAAGCGCCCCTATATCGAACTTTATTATAGAAAAAATAAATTTTGGCAAACAGGTTAAAAATCAGGGCGTGATGGCTTTGCCGATTAGCATTTCAATTTTTGGCGGCTTTAATAAATCGATAAAATTTATTAAAAATATAAATTCATTAAAAAGAATTTTTGTAATAAATTATATATCCGTTAAGGCAAGTAAAAAATCTTTTCCGGATATTAAAGCTAATATAAGAGGGTTTGTTTTTTCTATGCAGGGGTAGGGCTGCCGGTTTTAGGGACAGGTCTTTTTTTAAACCGCCATATAAAAGAAGATATTAAAATACTTATCTCATACATCAAATATAATGGAATTGCTATAAAAAACATCGTAACTATATCGGCATGAAAAGCGGCAATAATAAGGCTTAATAAAAGAGCCCATTTTCTGTATTTTTTTAAAAAATGGGGTTTAAGTATGCCGGCTAAAGAAAAAAGCGCAGATATTAGCGGAAGCTCAAATATCACACCAAATATCAGGCTTAACCTTAATGCAAAATTGATATAATGGGTTAAATTAATAAGAGGGGATAAATTAGGACTTTGATAGCTTAACGAAAAGTTAATAACGGCAGGCCAGATATATAAAATCATAAATACCATTCCTGCAATAAAAAAAAGGGTTCCAAAAAATAAAAAAGGAAAAAGATACATTCTTTCCTTTTTTAACAAGCCCGGCTTTATAAACTGCCATATTTGGAAAAGTATGAAGGGAAGAGCGAGCATAAACCCAAGAATAAGCGACACCTTAACCTGCATAAAAAACGGCTCTAACGGTTTTGAATAGTGTAAAATGTGTTTTATAAATTTCTTTGGTGTTTTATTTAAACCGAAGGTATAATAAACGGATGGCGCATCTTTTTTAATAAGTTTCTTTGCATATCCCGAAAAATAGGTAATATAAGTGGGTTTGTTTAAGGGAAGCTCTATAAAGTCGATTGCGGTATAAGATAGATGCCACGAAAAACCCATTCCGATAACAAGGGCAATAAATATATAAATTATTCTTTTTCTCAATTCCGAAAAATGCTCCAGAAAGGGCATGCTGCCTTCGTTACTTTTATAGCCCTTGCCCTTCTTGCTTTTTTCTTTTTTTATATTATCTTTTATATTACCCTTCATCTATTTTATTATTTTATTATTTTTGGGGATATAAATACCATTAACTGCTCCTTTGACACACTTCTTTGATGGGAGGAAAATAAGTATCCAAGAACAGGTATCTGAGATAAAATTGGGATTCCGTTGTTGCTATGGGATTTCTCCATAGATAAAATGCCGCCGATAACCAATGTCGAATTATTTTTAACCAAAACTATGGTTGTAACACTTTTATTGTCGACAGCCGGAAATCCGTTGATGCCCTGAGCAGTTGACGGTGAAGAATAAGTGAGAGTTACATTGAGCAATATATTATTTTTACTCTCGACTATGGGTGTTACAGTTAATGTAATACCTATCGTTATTGTCTGAAGAGTGGATGTTACGGGTTCTTGGGCTATAACCGTTGTACCGCCCGTTCCCGAAGGAGCCGGGGTTGTCGTTGTACCTGCGCCGGCCGCGGTATATGCCACATAATACATTAAAATACTTGAATTTATCGTTGCGGGCTGTCCGCTAATAACGGCAACACTCGGGGAATCGACAACTTTATCCCAACCTAAACGCTGCCCCAAAGAAATTTGGGCAGATATATCGCCAAAGTTTTGCCAAGGCGCCAATACGCCTAAATTTAAATAATTTTGACCCGGTTGTAAATTTGTTACTCCCGTAAAATCCGTTACATAGGACGCGCTAGATGTAAAAGTGTTATTGACATTTGGCGAAAAAGTCCATGCAATACCGATATTTCTATTAAAACTATCGGTTACATCCACAATCTTTGCATTTAAAAGGACAACCCTTTTTTTGACATCCAGACTTTTTATTATTTGCTTTATTTTTTTAATATTTGAAGAAATATCGTAAACAAGTATTGAATTTCCGTGCGGCGAAGCATAAGCCTTTGCCCCTGTCGGTAAAATCGGCGTTAAGTCGGGAAGAACATTTTTAGCCTGTACATATTTTAGATTTATCTTGTAATCAACATAGCTATTTTTAAGCGATGACCGTGGACCGACAAACAAAATTCCGTTGTTTACGCTATAACCCAGATCCCCTGCCTTAAAGATAATGGATAAAGCGGACGGCAGCAGAACCTTTCGTATATGCAGTGTTACATATCCTTTTACCGAACTACTTAGAACATAGTTAAGATGAAATTCGTGAGCAATTCCTATTATCAAAGGTCTCAGGGGAATATTATTGCCTTCTACCGTAATCTTTTTATTGGGCAGCTTAATTCCGTTTATATTTATATTAGGCTCACCATAAAAGCGGTTATAATCGTTAAAACCAAAGGAAAATCTCGCAGTCGTTAATATAGAAATAAATATCAATATAGAAATAAATAAAAACAAATAAAGGTTTGCAATAATGTACTTAGGTTTAATTAACATAAGTTCTTTTGCCTGCATTTAGTAAATTATTTTTTAAATCCTTCATATTTTGACAATAAAAGTTTTACAATTTTTCCGCTTTTCAGTTTAATAATAACAGCTTTGGGCGATATTTTGACAATCGTTTTTCCCATAACCTTTGAACCTATATAATAAGGTTTATCGTTAATTATTGCAACATTTTTATTTGGACTTGAACTACTGACTATTGCCTGTAAAATTATGCCGTTTAAGGGATTTTCTATATGGTTTCTATATTGCTTTACCTTGAAAGGAGATATAAAGGGGTTTTTTAGGCCAAAACAAGTCTTCGTATTTGTAAATTGGGATAAAATTACAATAACAATAATAATCAAAAAAATTGGAAATGAGTTCCGCTGAATTTTATTTTTCCTTTTCATTTTTTCGTTAATTAGATTAATTTATATTAAAATAAATAATAATATAAATTATTATAACAAAAAAATAAAATTAGGAATCAGATTTTTTTACAATCTTTTATCTTAAGAATTAAATTAGAATTAAATTAGGGTGGTTAAGCTTCAATATTCAACATCCTCTCTCTCTTCCCCCTTTGGAGAAAGAAAATATTAGGATTGTTAAATATTGAGGCATGACCACCCTAATTTTTTATGTACGGATTTAAGCTTTAATTAAGATTTCTTGACATAAAACTTAAACTTTCCACCCTCTTCCATCGAGTCTAAAAGTTCGTTACCCGTTCTTTTACACCATGCTGTCATATCGTTTTTGGAACCAGGGTCTGTTGAAATTACCTCCAAAATCTGCCCTGAACTCATAGTATCAACTTCTTTTTTGGTCTTAACAATCGGCAATGGGCATGATAAACCGCTTGCGTCAAGAGTTTTGTTAGGGGTTACTGCCATAAATGTTACCTCCTTAAGAATTATATATTTTAATTTTCAAAACTTGTTTTAGTTTATTACTTATTCCTTAAAAAGTCAATAAAGTTTTTAAACCACATGTTCTACTGTTTTTTATATTTATATTAGGAATATGGTATAATGCGTCTATGAATTTAGGCATACTTATATTTATAACCGTTTTTTCCGTGGCGATTATCGAGTTAAGCGAGATAGCCGCAATAATATTGGTCGTTGGCGAGGATATAGGCCTATCGAGCGCCCTTGCCGGCGGTATAATTGGATTTATAAGCACATTACTTATACTTTTTATAGGCGGCGTAGCACTTATAAAATCCGTTCCTATTTCTACCGTCAAATTAATAATAGCGGCTATTCTTCTTGCTATAGGACTATATTTTTCTTATAAACTGCTTAATTTTATATTTTATCTAACACCGTTTTCATCAAAAATAGGAGAAAAACCCCTTTTTAAGAAGGCTGAAACTGCTTCCATCACGCACCAAAAATGTTCGTTCAAATCTTTCATAACCGCCTTTAGCGCGGTTATAGTCGAGGCTTTTGAGGTTGGCGTGGTAGCCGTTCCGCTGGCGATTACGGAAAATCAATGGATTTCGGTAATTTCTTCGCTTGTTATTAGCTCTTGTCTTGTTTTAATCTTATCTCTATATCTAAGAAAATACTTTAAGAAAATTCCCTCGCACTGGATTAAGGCAATAGCATCTACGCTGCTTATTAGTTTTGCAATTTATTGGGGTTTTCAGGGTTTAAAAATTAACATAGGGGATGAGGATTTAGTTTTAATCATCCCAATCGTCGGCTTAATTTTATTTATACTTTCATTATTGATAGATAAAATTGGATATAAAATAAAAGCAAAAAAGATGATCTAACTTCTCTTAACCGGAAAACTTAAAGTTATAACCTCCTTTTCTTTGCCCAATATTCCCAGACTCTTTCCGTTATAATTCAGGCGAATCCCGCCTGCATTTCCTATTTTAATTTTCAGGGTCTTTTTCGCTTTCCATGTTTTAACATTCCCTGGATACAACATATATGTTTTCTGGATTTTATTATCTATCTTGACGGCAACCCATGTCTTTTTTATTACCTTTCCTTTTAATACAACGGCATATTGTAAGCTATTTTTCTTCTTTTTTTTTAAATGAAATGGAACAGTAACTAAATTTTGAGGCTTAAATTGAAAAAATTCTAAAATCTTTAAAGATACAAAAGATAAAATTACAATAAATATACCGGCAAATATAATTATTAAAATTCTTTTCTTTAACCTGTAAGATTTCTGCTTCTCTTCCTTAACCCTATCGCCTAAGATATCTTCGACATTTTTATCTTTGAAACTTTCTTTAAGCTGCGGTTCTAATAGATTAAAGGCATATTCCTCATCAGCGCCCACTGTTTTCGCTATTAATTTAACATATCCCTTTAACATTTGGGGTGAGGGGGAAAAAGAAAAATCATCTTCCTCTATGGCTTTGATATATTGGGGCCCAATTTTAGTTATCTCGGAAATTTTACTACGAGTCAGCCCGCTCTCTTTCCTTTTTAATTTAAAATACTCCCCTATCGTTTCCATGAGCTTGCAGTATTTTTATTAAGGCTTAATAAAATTATTAATGGCTAAGCGATTTAATCTTCGTTAAATAATTTAGCGATTTTATTCCAATTTCGCCACTCCCATATTGTTTATAAAGAGAATTAAAAATTATTTTTGCTTTACTATATTTTTTTAGATTAAAATATATTACACCCTCTTTATATTTTGCAGGGATAAATAAGGTATCAATGCTTAAAGCCTTCTTAAAGTTAAAAAGAGCGTAATCCAATTTCCCTTTGACAAGATAAAATTCCCCAAGATAGTAATAAGTAAGGAAATATTTTTTTCCTAAAGACTCTGAAATTAATAACAATTTTTTTGCCTTTTTTAATTTATTTTCTTTAATATAAATTCTTGCAAGCTGGGTGTAGCTTTCATAGGGCTGATTATAAAATGGGTTTAGCAGCGCCTTTTTTAGATTGATTTTAGCTGCTTTATAGTTATGTTTTTTAATATAAATAAGCGCTAAGTTATAATAGGCATAAGAAAATTTTTTATTTAAACTAACCGCCTTTTTCAAATTCATTATAGCTTTACCGTCCCTATGCGTCATCATGTAAATCATTCCGATAGCGTTGAAATTTTTTGCCGAGCGCGGATTTAGCGTCTTTGCTTTAATAAATTCCTGCATTGCTTTCACATAGTTTCCGCTTTGATAATATCCAACCCCAAGCTTATAAAAAAGGTTTGCCTTAAGTTTATTTGTTTTAGAAACCTGAGATAATCCGCATCCATATAAAACAGGGGATAAACCTGCTATTAAAAGAATTATAAAAATTAATTTTAAACGATTATTTAATTTAAACATAATAAAATAATAATACCATTAATAAAATTAAAAATAAAATTAAATTTAAAGTGAAAGCTCTCCAAAATATGTCATATCTCTAAACTTTTTGAACCTATCCTTAATTTCATCCATTTTTATTGCCAATAATCTATAAACCGAAAAATCTTCAACGGCAAAAGAAGCCATAATATTCCCAAAAACAAGCGCCTTTTTTAAATTTTCGAACGACATATCGTCGGTATTATCTATATACCCCAAAAAACCTCCGGCAAATGAATCACCCGCTCCGGTAGGGTCTTTAATATCTTCTAAAGGATAAGCCGGAACAATAAAGAAATGGCCATCTAAAAACATTGTAGCCCCGTATGCCCCTCTTTTTAAGATCAATATTTTTGCCCCAAAATTATGTATGGCTTTAGCGGCTAAAAATATGGACGACTCACCTGTCAAGAGTCTTGCCTCCGATTCATTTATAATAAAAATATCGGATTTTTCAATTACTTTGATAAGTTTTTCTCTTTTTCTTTCAATCCAGAAATTCATCGTATCAAGAGCAATCAACTTTGGCGAATTCATTTGGCTTAAAACATCAAGCTGAATATCAGGGTCTATGTTGGCAAGAAAGAGTGTATCATTTTTAAAACTATGCGGCACTATCGGCTTAAAAGAAGAAAAAACCCCAAGATCGGTTTCTAATGTTTCAGGATCCGACAGGTCGTAACCATATCTCCCCTCCCAGTGAAAAGTCGTTCCTTCTTCTATTTTGATACCTGCAATATCGATTGACCTATCTTTTAAAATATCTAAATATGCTTTACTGAAATCATTGCCTACCACGCCTATTATTTTCACATCCGTAAGAAACGAGGATGATAGAGAAAAAAACGAGGCAGAACCGCCGAGAATATTCTCCATTTTATTAAACGGGGTTTCTACATTATCCATCGCTATCGAACCAACCACAGTTATAGCCATTTGCCACTCCAATAAAAATAAATATTAATGAACACCCCGTCAAGCTTTCGCTTGACACCCCTCTACAAGAGGGGAATTATTTATATAAATTAAAAATAGAAAGCCTTTCTAATGTCTTATCCGGAACATCTTTTTTTGCCGTAACTATCGCCTGTTTAAGAGATGACCCGCATTCACACTCCCTTTCGTCAAAGTCTATTATCTTAACCGCTTCTTTAATTATATTTTTAGCCTTTTGAGCATTTTCGTTAAGAATATTAAGTATCATATCGGCGGTAACATTGTCTTCTTCCTCATGCCAGCAATCGTAATCCGTTGACATAGCAATCGTGGCATAACAAAGTTCGGCTTCCTTAGCAAGTTTAGCTTCCGTCGCATTTGTCATACCTATGACATCGAAATTACTATTTTTATAAAAAAGGGATTCCGCTTTTGTGGAAAATTGCGGACCTTCAATGCAAAAATATGTCCCCTTTTCATGGTAATGTATCCCCAAAGATTTACATGAATTTATCACAACACCCCTTAAATATGGACAAACAGGCTCAGCCATCGAAACATGCACCACCAAACCATCTCCAAAAAAACTGTTTTTTCTATTTTTTGTAAAATCAAAAAATTGATCTATGACAACCATATCCCCGGGCCTAATCATATTTTTAAGGCTTCCCACAGCGCTAACAGATATAATTTTTTTAACCCCGACTGCTTTAAGCGCATAAATATTTGCGGCATAATTTATTTCGGAAGGTAAAATCTTATGACCCTTCCCATGCCTTGGAATAAAGACAAGCTCTCTTCCGTTTATCTCTCCAAAGACCAACTTATCCGATGGACTGCCAAAGGGCGTATCAAAAAACTCTTCCCTTACATTTTTCAACCCTTCCATATGGTATAATCCACTGCCACCGATTATGCCTAAAATATCTTTACCTTCATTCATTATTTCTATACCCCCTACTACCCTTCCCCATAAAGGGAAGTGGACATTATTATAACTTTATTATAAAATCATTATGAAATTTTTATGAAATTTTTTTGTTTTTTATATAACAAACTAATCGTTCCTTGATGTTATTCTCACCTTCTCTCACCGTTATAACTTTCCTTTTTAGAGTTCTTATTATCGTGGACGATCCTCCCGAAAGTTCCCCGCCGTCTATCAGCACAATTTTTTCTCCCAATGCCTTAAAAACTCTTTTTACACTTTCGAAATCCGTCAAACTATCCTCTCCTGAAATATTTGCGCTTGTGGCTGTTATCGGAAAATCGATTTTGTTAAATAGCATTTCGGGAAAAGGATGCGGCGAAATCCTCGCTCCTATAAATTCCGAATTGGAAGTAAACAAATACTTGCCGCTCATTTTAGACTTAAAAAGAATAGTTAGTGGTCCCGGCCAAAATTTTGCAATTATATCCTCTTCCTGTCTGTTAACGTAAGCAAGGTTAATCAACATATTTAAATCTTTAACTAAGATGGGAAGCGGTTTTACAAAATCCCTGCCTTTAATATTATAAATCATTTTTACCGCAGCATTATTAAGAGCGTTAGCCCCAATTGCGTACGATGTTTCAGTCGGATAAATCATAACCCCGGATGAACTTAAATATTTTCCGATATCTATATAATCATTTTCCGTTAAATCGTTCTGGCTATATATTTTCATTTACCCTTCGCCCATTCACCCCTTCGCCCATTCACCCCTTCGCCCATTTTCATCTCTTTTTGCCATTATCTTTACGCTGCTTATGAGACGATACAATCAAATAAACGCCCGAAAGGGTAATAAATATTCCTATCCATCTTAATAACGGTATAGATTCATGAAGCGTAATTGCGGCAAGAATAACGGTTAAAATAACCCCGATGCTCACAAACGGATATGCCACCGATAAGTCTATTTTAGATAACACGTTAATCCAGAAAAACATTGATATTAAATATAAAACAATGCCGATTATCACAAACTTATTAGTAAAAATAATAAACAAAATTTTAACAATTTTAAAAAATAAGGCTAAAGGCATATTTGAGCCGATTGCGGTTAAATGAATATTGTTTCTTGAAACATTCATGCCATATTTCATAAAAAGTTGCGCTAAAACCCCCGTAAAAATAGAAATTGTCAGATTAACATATATGGAAGATTTTAATTTAATATTTACCATAATATCATAATTTTTATTCTTGCCGCCGTAAAAGCCGGCCGAGGTCTATGCAAAGCGAGTTGGCTTTTAATTTAGTTCGTTATCGGTCTTAATGACGGATTCTTCCATTTCCTTCCTGTATTTTTTAAGCTTTTCGGTTAAAGTCGTATTGTTAATAGCAAGAATAGAAACTGCTAAAAGGGCGGCGTTTGTTGCCCCGCTTTTACCGATGGCGGTAGTTGCGACGGGGATGCCGGAAGGCATTTGAACAATGGACAGCAAGCTATCGAGACCGTTTAGGGCGGAAGAATTAAGGGGAACACCGATAACGGGGATTACGGTTAAAGCGGCTATAACTCCGGGAAGATGGGCGCTCATTCCTGCCGCCGCTATAATTACTTTAGCCCCGCTTTTTTCGGCAGATTCTACTATCCCGATAGTTCTTTTAAGCGTTCTATGCGCTGATGAAACATGGGTTTCAAAGGTAACATCAAACTTTTTTAATACTTGAACGGCCCCATCCATCTCGGTTAAATCGTTTTTCGATCCTACAACGATTAAAACTTCCATCATTTCTCCTCCTACGCTATTATTTATTATTACTTAATTGTTACTAAATTGTTGCTGCCATCATTGTCGCGCAATTACCAACCATTTATTTTTTTGTTACAGGGGATTGAACACTATAGCCCTGTTTTGCGGCAAGATAGCCAGTGGTTCCGGCAAGACCGCCCACAAGCAAAAGAGCGCAACCTGGTGAACTACCCCGCCCTCACGGACGAGGCTTCCTGGTTCATAGACGGGATACTTTTTAGTGCGCGGGCGTTGCCGCCTGCGACATATTTTTTTGCTGAAAA
>JAJZYP010000142.1 GCA_021798015.1 bacterium | reverse complement strand
ATGGAGCCGACCATTCCAGACGGAAGTTATTGTATCTTCAGGACTGAAAGAGGCGGTTCGCGTGACGGGAAGATTGTCCTTGTAGAATCCCGTCAGGTTGCGGACCAGGAAACGAACCAGAAATACACGGTAAAACGCTATCATAGCGAGAAGGAGCAACTGCCGGACGGTACATGGCGACATAAGCGGATTGTTTTATCCCCTGATAATAATGAATTTGAGTCGATAATTTTAGAAAACGTGTCGGAAGGCGATTTAAGAGTTGTTGCGGAGTTTGTAATGGAAGCATAGTTATTTTTTAATTATTGTTGATTAAATTATCTTGAATATATTTAAACTTATTGGTAATCTATTGAAATAATCTATATAATTATAAATTATTTTAAAAAGTTTAAGGAGAAGAAACGATGATTTATAATTCTCTTAAAATTAAAAATTTTAGAGGCATAAAATCCTTAGAGTTAAATGATTTAAAAAGAATTAATATTCTTGTAGGAAAAAATAATTGCGGGAAAACTTCTATTATTGAAGCCATACTTTTATTGTCTAGTTATTCTAATCCAAGTATTTCTTTTTTTATAAATAATACAAGAGGTATACTTTTAACTTCTGATGAAGATTTTAAATATAATTTTAAAGATTTCGATTTTTCATCTAAAATTATATTTGAAGGATCTACTATTAATAATAATATTAACAAGTTAGAAATAATACCAACTCGTGAAATATCAATTCCAGTCATTCAAAATGTTATAAAAGAAAAAGAACAGATTATTCATAAAGACATTTCAATAGGGCAACAAAATTTTATGAATAGTGTTGTTAGCGGAATTCAGCTCATTTATAAGATAGGAGAGCAGGATTTTAATTTTCAATTAAGTTTAACAAGGCCGACTATATCCTTTCCTGTCAAAGAAGGAATAAAGATAGGGTATATACATCCCAAAGAAGGAATCCATGAAATAATTCAAATTATCGGAGATTTAAAAATTAAAAAAGAATTAGAAGGAATTGTTTCTGTGATGAAAAAAATAGAACCTAGAATTGAAAGCATAGAAATTGGCGCTGGTAATCTAATATATGCCGATATTGGCCTTAAAGAACTTAGTCCTGTAAATATAATGGGCGATGGATTGATAAGAACCATGTCTGTTCTTGCACATATTGGCAGGGTCAAAGGAGGAGTCTTATTAATAGACGAAATTGAAAATGGTCTTCATTATAGTTCTATGAAAAATTTATGGCATGGTATCATAGAAACAACCAAAAAATATGACGTTCAAGTTATCGCTACTACGCATTCGTATGAATGCATAGAGTATCTTGCAGATATTTATTCTGAAATAGAGCCTGATATGGATGATATTAGAATGTATAGGATTGAAAAGATTGATAATATCCATAAAGCTTTTTCTTCGTCAATTGAAGTGCTAAGGGCTGGTATAGAGAGAAATTTTGAACTTCGTTAAATTTTAATTATATATACCTTGTATGTTATGAAGGAAAAGAAGATTGAAATAAAATATCCTAATATTCTCTTGGTAGAAGGCAAAGATGAATATAATTTTTTTGAATCCTATTTTAAATATTTAAAAATTGATAATGTTCAATATATAGATATAGGGGGAAAAGAAAAATTTAAAGACAAATATGAATCTCTAGTAAATTCACCCGAGTTTTCAAAAATAAAGAAATTGGGATTTATTCGCGATGCAGAAGATGGAGACGCGTCCAGTGCATTTCAAAGTATAAAGAATATAATTGAGGAAATAAATCGTGAAAAATCTTTAGCTTTAGCTATTCCTATTCCTGTGCCCAGGGGACCTGGAGAAATCATTTCAGATGGTGAAAATTATACAGGCATTTTTATTATGCCGAATAATAATGATTCAGGCATGATTGAAATTTTATGTCTGAAATCTATAGAAAGCGATCCCATATATAAATGCATTGATGATTTTATAAAGTGTTCTTATAATAAATTATCAGAGAAAGATAAAGCAGAATTTAAGGAGCTAAAGGGAAGAGTTCTAGCATTTCTCGCCACAAAAGCTATTGGCAAAAATTACGTTAATTCTTTAGGCGTAGCTGCGTTAAAAAACCTTTGGGATTTTAGTAATCCATGTTTTGATATGTTAAATAATTTTGTAAGCAAACTTTTTAAACAAGTTTAGGTATATATTTAAAAATTTAAGCAATTACTATGCCTAAGAAAAAAATATAATATATTGGAGCTAGGAAGAAGGCGGTTTTATCGCCGAAGCTCCTGAACTACCAAGATGCTTGGTAGACAGCAGGACATACGAAGAAACCGTTAAAAATATTCATGCAATTTACAATCGACGAATAATAGAAACTGCTACATATAAATAAAGGTATCTGATTTATTTTTTTGAATAAATGAAAATCAAACAATTCCAAGTAGATGCATTTACCGGTCGTGTATTCGGCGGCAACCCCGCCGCAGTCTGTCCTCTTCAGAGTTGGCCGGAAGATAATCTCCTTCAATCCATCGCCGAAGAAAACAACCTGTCGGAAACAGCGTTCTTCGTGCCTTCCGAAAATAACTTCGAACTAAGGTGGTTTACTCCCGTTAAAGAGGTAGAACTGTGCGGGCATGCAACTCTTGCGGCGGCTCACGTAATATTCGAACATATAGGATATCACTCGGATTGCATTGCATTCAAAACTAAAGGCGGGAATTTAACGGTTAGAAAAAACGGAAATATGCTCGAGATGGATTTTCCCTTGTATATGCCTAAATTAAGCGTGATGCCGGATTATCTGACGGAAGGACTTGGAAAAACGCCCGTTACGGTGCTTGAAGCACAGGATTACATTGCCGTATATGACAGCGAAGAAACCGTCCGCTCTATCATTCCAGACCAAACATTGCTTAACCGGCTCGGTTTGCGCGGGGTATCAGTTACCGCCCCGGGCGATAATGCGGACTTCGTCAGCCGGTTTTTTGCGCCTAAACTCGGCGTTCAGGAGGATCCCGTATGCGGTTCCTCTCATTGCGAACTTGCCCCTTACTGGGCAGACAGACTGAACAAAAACATTTTAAAAGCCGTGCAGGTTTCTAAGCGGGGCGGTGAAATATTATGCAAGGTGGAAAAAGAAAAAGGCCGCGTGCTCATATCCGGGCGTGCGGTAACATTTATGGAGGGAGAGATTTATCTGCCGCTGTAAAAGGCGGTTATTTTTTTTCTGTTTTAAACCCTATTTTCCGACTTGTTTTTCCGGCGGGGTCATTAATTCTTTAAAAGGATTCTCGATAGAAATCAATTTATGCCCGCAGTAATTTATAAACTTCAAAATGTCTTCCGTGCTAATAGTTATCGTCTCAGTATTAACAAGCGGGTGAAAGCTTAATTTTCTTTCCTTCAATATATCCTGGTCAAAGAGCACAACAGTATGCTTATTTATATCGTTTATCAACGCAAAAGGAGTAACCCCGCCCGGTTTAATATTTAGTATATTTTCTAACATATCATCCGAAGCAAACGATAGTCGTTTAGCTCCAATCTGCTTTGACACGCCTTTAAGGTCAATTCTCTTTTTCTCTAATGTAACGGCCAAATACAGTTTCCCTTCCGCGTCTTTTAAAAACAGATTTTTACAATGAGCGCCGTCAATATTTTTTGCATATTTTTCTGCATCTGCAACATTATATATTGGTTTGTGCTTATATCTTTTATAGCATATTCCCAACTTTTTAAGCAATTCAAGCAACTCGCCATTATTGATGTCAACGGCAATCTAAAAGTGCACCACATCGGCGGAGTAAAAATGCACCAGTAAGTTAATTTAAAATAGCTAAGTTACCATAGGTTATATTTTCCTCCTTTATTTATGCCTTATGCCGGGTACCC
>JAJZYP010000027.1 GCA_021798015.1 bacterium | reverse complement strand
ATTGCTACATCATAAGGGGTCTTTTTGCTTTCATCTATTTTACCCTTCCCAACAACAAAATCTCTTATCGAATCGTTGGCTATGTGATGGCCTAAAGACTGGCTTACCCCTCTAAAGCCCTCGCACCTCACCGGAATGACGGGAATATCTAATTCGTCTGATGTTTTTTTTGCCACAGCCTCGATATCGTCGCCTATTAAACCTATCGGGCATTCCGATTCTATGACTATACCTTTTGCGGTCGGGAAGAGTTCGTGCAGTTCTTTAATTGCCTGCTCCAATTTCTTATCGCCGCCAAAAACTATATCCCTTTCCTTAAAATCCGTAGTGAATTGAAAAGACACAAAGTTTTCAACAGCGGGCTCGCCGCTTGCCAAATTTCTTCTTGTTCCCCAGCTATACATCCCGCATCCGATAGGTCCATGGCTTATATTAATAACGTCTTTAACCGGCCCCCAAACGACGCCCTTTGAACCTGCATACGCGCACCCCCTTGGCGTCATAACACCCGGAAGGGATTTAACATTAGATTTTACTACACAACTTCCGCAGGTCTCTTTATTGTTTACGCCAAAATGGTCTTTTCTGTTTTTCTTTGCCTTTTCGGAATAGACATTAAGAATCTCCTCGACTATCTCTTCGCTTTCTTTAAAGTTAACGGCCATTTTAAACTCCTTTATATTAATTATTTAATATTTATTTATTTATTATTTATATATATCCACATACCTAAAGGCAGAGGTTTTATATATATTTATTTTGTTATTTTGTAAGCGGCGCAAACTTATGTAAATGCATTGTTTTGTTTTTAGGACAAACCTTTTCGCATGACATATCGCCGATACAATCATCCATACTTTCGATTCTAACAATCATTTTATCCCCGTCGTCTTCAAACATGTAAACCCCGCCCGGACAAACCTTAATACATCTGCCGCATGATATGCAATTTCCCTGATCGAACTCTATTAAAAAATGTGGGACCCATTTGCCGCCCGAACGGCGGGGCGCATTCACATATTTATCGATATCGCCGGTAAATCCGTCCATGATACTCATCGCTATCCTCCCCCTTTATCAACAATTTTTAGATATTCTTATTCTTAAATCCAACCCGTCTGTTTTGATATCCGAAAACCTTGCCAACCCTGCTTCAGATAAATATTTTTCATATTCAAGTATGTCTAAGGAACAGTTCAACTTGCGTTTTAACGATTTTGCCTTTTGAGGGTTCATATGCTTTGTAAGCATATTAAATTCATCCTCCGAAATGTCTTTTCTAAACTCGTATATTAAAATCTCACCATTAACACCCAAAACTCTATACATTTCTTTCAAAGATTTTAGTTTATCATCTAAGCATTTAAACGTTCCCTTAAGTATAACTAAATCAAAACTACAATTGCTGAAAGGAAGGCTCGCGCTGTCGGCAATCATATATTTAAGTTTGCGATTATAATAATTTGAATAGTCTGCATCATTTCCGAGCATTGTAAATGCCGCATTATTAATTTCATACGCAGAACTTACGGCGCAATCCATTTTTAATCTTTTTTTAAAAATCTTAGCCGCATGGTTTATCATTGTAAAAGATTTATCTACTCCAAAAACAAATGAATCAGGCAAAATCTCGTTGATTCTTCTTGCAATGTAACCCGGACCGCAGCCAAGGTCTAAAACCTTATATGGAATATATGAAAGATTGGTTAAAATTTTATCGACAAACGGGGCATAGTCCTCTTCCATTTTGATTTTGGTATCGCTTGTCGCGATATAAAGCTCTTCATCCTGAGAAAAACTAAGGCTTTTTGAAAGCTTACATCCTAACACGGCATCTTCTTGCATCCTAATTTCACCTCCGATTTACTGAGTTTTCTGCTTAAATCTTCGTTTAAAAGCCCCGCGGCGTCAGAGCGGCATTGCCTGCAATGATCCATTATATTTATACCTTCAAATCCCTTCGTTATATTAACGACATCTTTCCTGCTTGCGCCTTTTACATCAATCTTATAAAAATAAGATTTTTCAGCCGGTATCATAGGCATAACATTAAACAAATACACACCAAGTTTTTTTACCTTTTCGGAAATATCTTTTATGTGGAAACCGTTGATACCTGGTATAAGAACAGAATTTATTTTTATCGTAAATCCTCTTTTTACCGCCTTACTTATGCCCTTTATCTGCTGATCCAATAACAATCCGGCAGCATCTTTTTCTGTATAACCAATACCTTTATAATTAACATATCTGTAAATTTTAGCGGAAACGGATATGTCTATTGCGTTAAGAGTCACGGTTATAAATTTAACGCCGTTATCTTCCAACTCATCTAAGTTATCGGCTAAATTAAGGCCGTTGGTGCTCATACACAGTATAATTTCCGGAAACTCCTTTTTAACAAGTTCAAATGTTTTCATCGTGTTATGAGGCTCGGATAGGCTATCGCCGGGACCTGCAACGGCGGCGACACTTATATCGTTGAAAAGCCTTTTAACATCATATATTCTATTTACGGCTTCTTCCGGACTAATAAGTTTAGATGTAACCCCAGGTCTTGATTCATTTGGACAATCGTAATCCCTGTGACAATAGTTGCAGGAAATATTGCAGGTTTTAGCAACTGGCAAATGAACCCTACCATAATGTTTTGATGCTTCTTTGTTAAAACAGGGATGTTTTTCGAGGCCGGCTGTAAAATTCAATGAATCCAATGGTAAACAGCCCTCACTCTTCTTTAATTTAAAATCGGTTGTATTCATATATAGTCACCTTATTTCTCTTCTTTAAATTAAACCGCAGTCTGGCTTTTTCCGTCTGTCGTCCTTTCGTATTCTTGCATAAAACCATACTCCATCATATGGTCTTCAAGATCTTGCATAGTCATAGGCTTTGGTATTATAAACATTTCATTTTCCTCAATATTTTTTGCAAGCTGTCTGTAAACATCTGCCTGAGAACAACTTTTATCATACTCGATTACGGTTTGCCTTTTTATTTCAGCCCTTTGAACAACATTATCCCTTGGAATAAAGTGTATCATCTGTGTCCCAATTTTCTTGGCAAACGCCTCAACCATATCCTTTTCGTTGTCAACATTTCTTGAATTACAAATAAGTCCGCCTATTCTAACCCCGCCTGAATTGGCAAATTTAAGAACACCCTTGCATATGTTATTAGCGGCATATAGCGCCATAAGTTCTCCAGAGCAAACAATATATATCTCTTTTGCGTAGGCTTCCCTTATAGGCATAGCAAACCCGCCGCAAACAACATCGCCTAAAACATCGTAAAAGACATAATCAAGCTCTCTTTCATAAGAACCTAATTGTTCTAGCGTGGTAATGGATGTGATAATACCCCTCCCGGCGCAACCCACGCCCGGCTCAGGTCCTCCCGATTCAACGCATCTTATGCCGCCAAACCCTGTTTTAAAAACATCTTCTTCCGTAACATTTTCCTGCCCTACCTCTTTAACAGAATTTAGAACTGTTTCCTGTGTTTTCCCGCCCAAAAGCAGTCTTGTAGAATCTGACTTTGGATCGCATCCTACAAGCATTATTTTGTTTCCGCGTTCTGCAAGCGCAGCCAAAGTATTTTGAGTCGTTGTAGATTTTCCAATTCCCCCTTTACCATAAATAGCTACCTGTCTCATTTGTTTTACCTCCAAAATAAATAGTTTTATTTAATTATTATTAAAATTAAAAAACAAAAAACGCCATAACCAAAGGAGTAAAATACATAAACTCCTTTAATTATGGCGTCATCGCCATAAGCGCCCAATTGCGCCTTTCTATTATAATATTGTAGAATAGATATAAATAAATTAATTCATAAACTTTATTAGTTATTTAGTTTCTTAAATTTTAATCTTTACTTTATGGAGAAGCAATTTTCATGCCATTATGTTTTATTTAGGGATAATTTGCAATCATAATAGTTTTTCACTTCCATTTAATCCGCCTCCGTTATAAATTTTATTTTAATTTGCTTAATGTTTAATCACATTTGATTAAATAAACAGCAACTATATAAACTTTTAAAATATTATCCATAAAAATCTTAATATAGATTAATATGTAATATAAGTAAAAAGGCGCTTTATAATTTAATAAGTTTTAAGGGGTTTTCTGGCATAAAATATGCTTTTTATCTAACATGAAAAAAATTATTATTAACGACACAACATTAAGGGATGGAGAACAAACCGCCGGAATAGTTTTCTCGGCAGATGAAAAACTGTTAATTGCCAAGTTACTCGATGAAATAGGGGTGAATGAAATAGAAGCGGGCATACCCGTGATGGGGGGTCACGAAAAAAAGGTAATTAAAGGGATAAACGAATTAGGGCTTAAGGCAAAAATAATTGGTTGGAATAGGGCAAAGCTGGAAGATATTTACGCATCATTAGATATTGGACTTAGGTTTATCCATATATCTATTCCCATTTCTCAAATTCACATGGAATATAAATTAAAAAAAGATTTTCAATATATTAAAACTCATCTAATTGATATTTTAAGGGTATTAAATAAAGAAGGGGTGGAATATTCCGTGGGCGGCGAGGACTCCTCAAGGGCTGAAAAAGGCACGATTATCGAGGTAATAAAAATAGCTAAAGAGGAAGGGGCTTATAAATATAGATATTCTGACACCGTAGGGATACTTAATCCGTTAAAAATCTTCGAAAATATAAAAAAAATAACATCATTATTCAAAGATATAATACTGGAAATCCATACTCACAATGATTTTGGGATGGCATCGGCAAATTCTGTTGCAGCTTTAATGGCCGGCGCTAGTTCCTTATCTGGAAGTATATCGGGAATTGGAGAAAGAGCCGGAAATTGTGCATTGGAAGAGGTAATTGCTTATTTAAACCTGATAGAAAATAAAAATATTAAATTCGATTTAATAAAAGCAAAAAATTTGGCAAAATTTATAGCAAAAATAACAAAAAGGCCAATCCCTTTATCCAAACCTATCTTTGGCAAAAACATATTCTATCACGAAGCAGGCATTCATACCGATGGAATATTAAAAAATCCTATTAATTATGAAGCCTTTCCGCCGGAATATGTTGGGGCTAAGAGAAAACTTTTAGTCGGGAAACACAGCGGTTCGAAGGTAATTAAATATAAGCTAAATAAAATGGGGCTTCAAATAACTAATGGAGATGCCAAGAATATTCTCGATGGCGTGAGGGCAAAGTCTGTTGTTTTAAAAAGATGCTTAACGGATAAAGAGATTAAATCCATTTATGACAATTATAAAATGAACCTCGGCTTTTAATTTAGCAAATGACTTATATAAAACTATGTTGTTTATTATAACTTTTGGTTTTTGAATTAATTTTAATGAAATATTGCGAATAAGTTGCGATTATTATCTTTCCGTAAATACTTCTTTTAAATCTATATTTAAATCTATTGTTTTAATATAAATAGTCCCTACTTCAGATTGATTTTTAAAGGATTTAAATTTAAAGTTTTCATTAATAAAAGATTCTATCGTCTTATCGATAGGATCTATAATAATATATTCCAAAACATTACCCTTTTCATAAACATTCTTTTTTGTTTTTAAATCATAATACGCGGTAGCAGGGGATAATATCTCTATTATCATGTCGGGAGAGCCGAAAATACCCTTTTCTTTAATTATGTCCTTATTCTTTTCGGCCACAAATACTATGTCCGGTTGATATACATTAACATCATTTAAATAAATATCTATTGGGGCAAAATATGTATAACCTAATTTGTTTTGATGCACAAAATTATCGACTTTGCGAAATATGTTTCTCGCTATAACCTGATGTCTTGTAATAGGGGATGGCGTCATTATAAGCTCTCCTTCAATTAATTGATAAGGGATTCCCTCCTGCAGATTAAGATAATCTTTAACCGTATAACTATTTTCTAAATCAAAATTTGCTTTATCTTTATAATATGTGTTTGTAATTTGCATATATACGCCTTGTTTATATATTTAAAAAACGTTTTGGATTCAATCTCTATTTTAAAATCCATTTATGACAATTATAAAATGAACCTCGGCTTTTAATTTAGCAAATGACTTATATAAACCTATTCTTATTTTATAAAATGGATGCCGATTATTACCGCAAACATTATTGTAAAAAAACCCATCATTAAACCCATGCCCCAAGTAAATTTCCTATCGAGTATAGTAAATTTTTCATCGATTTTCTTGTCAAGCTCAATAAACTTGACATCGATTTTCTTGTCAAGGATGGCAAACTTTTCGTCTATTTTCTTGTCAAGGATGGCAAACTTTTCGTCTATTTTCTTGTCAAGGATGGCAAACTTTTCGTCTATTTTCTTGTCAAGCTCGGAAAATCTTATCTCAAATTCGTCAAACTTAGTATTCACATAGCCGGTAAGATTATCAAACCGTGAATTAAACAATTTTTCATGCCCGTCAAAACGAGCATCGAAATATTTTTCCGGGGATATAGAAAAATCCATAACATGCTCCCTATTTTCCATTAATAACTCTCCTTGTTAATTATAACATTATTTTTTTTAATATCCAATTACGAAAAATTCGGAAGAATTATTATTTTAACTTATTACTGTTACAATATTATGACAAAATTATTACAATTTGATTAAATTTATTATAATTTAATATATATGTGGTATTCGTTTTATTTAAGATGCGCCTGTAATTTGCATATATGGGTTATTCCATATATATTGATAAACGATTTGAATCTAAAATATCGCAATTTTAGGTTAGAGATATGGGGGGGGATTATCGAGTAAGAAAATATCCTGCGCTGACTGTCAAAGCAAAAAATAAAGCAAATGTGCATGCCGCCGCCTGCAATGCAAGCTTTCTCGGTTCTTTGGCGGTTTTGTAATGGTGCGCATATTCATAATAAGTAATCAGGTAAGACATAAGCGATGCAATAAAGCTAAATATGCCTCCGATAACTATAATTAAATAAAAAATATCAACGGAAAGGGATGAGTTATCCATCAGTAAATGAGCTACCCTATTTTTATTTTCATACAATTGATTTTTGCAAAGATTCTTTAATCTCTTTCAAAATCTTAATTTTATCATATACACGTTTCTCAAGAGATGCCGCCTCAACGGTGGCGTTTTGTTTGGATGTTATTCCCGCATCTAATGCCTTCAAGACATTGCTTTGTATCGATTCAACGGTTTCGGTAACATTCAAACGATAATTTCGCATAAGTTGTTCCATGCGCAAAGAGAAATCGTACCGTGCTTTGCCGCAATGCATGTCAACAAGCATCTTCGCTTTTTCTCTTGATTCTTTAAGAATTAATTTGTGTGCCAGCGATTTTGGCAATGCCTTCCTCATTAAGTCAATGGTGATGCTTAACATGCTTGGCTCATCCATTGTATGAAATCTGAATTCAATTTCAGGCGGCAGCATCTCCTGCATCTGTATTTGCTGATAAGAGATTCCAAAAAGTTTTGTTGAGGAATGGATAATTTGTCCGAGAATATTGTTCATGCGATGCATAAACCGTTTGAATATTTCCCCAAGATGTTTTCTTAAAATTTTTTCTTCTCGGGTTCGCCATACGCCGAATATGTCCTTTATTTGAGTATCGATAAATTTACCCATAAGCTCGGTAAATTTTGTATTGTCATCCAATTTATGTTCGGATGCAAATTCCTCAACCTGCGCCACGAGCCATCCGGTCTTTTCTTGCTTTAATTTATTAATATCTTCTTTAAGTATCTCCTTTTGGAGCGCCTTGACTTCCTGGGAAAGAAGTCTTTCGCTATCTATTTTTTCCTGATTACTGTCGCGAATAAAGTTTTTAAAGGTCACAATATTATTCTCTAATTCTTCAAGAGGAAGATGAAGCGATTTTTCTTCAAGTTCGGCAATGAGCATTTCCTCATTAATAAGGTTGCTTGCCTTTTTAGCAACCGATTGAATTAGCACCTTTCCTTTTTCATTAACAAGAAATTGTTCAAGCGACTGTTCAAAGCTATACAAGCCGCTTCTTTTTATCTTTTGGGGATCGCCTTCCTTTTTGCCCTCCAATGCTTCCTTGCCCGAAAGAGGATAAATTGTTACATCGTTAAAATAGTGTCCTTCCTCGATTATTTTTTTACTGAACTCAAGCGACTCTTCCCGATCGGCCTTACTTACGGTATCAATCTTGCTTTGTATGAAGAATATCTTACCGACCATATTTTTTACATCGCGCAGAAATTGAAGTTCAGCCTGCGTAAGCGGCGGATCGACTCCTACCATAAATATAGCCGCATCGGCACGCGGCAAATATTCATAAGTGGTTTGAGTATTGTGCTCATACACCGAAGCAATGCCCGGTGTATCAATAATTTGAACGCCGTTCTTAAGGTATTGGGATGGATAAGTAATTTCAACCCGATTTACCCCTTTCTCATTTTTTGGATTGTGTTTTTCCGTTATATAAAGGGGCAAATCCTCCTGTATAATGTCCTTTTTAGTTCCGTTTTCAAAAAAAGCCGTAATTTGAAGCTTATCCCCATATCCTAATATTGTTATAATAGAAGTAAGCGGAATAATTGCGGTGGGCAAAAGATCTTTGCCGAGCAAAGCGTTGATAAAAGTAGTTTTACCTCTTTTGAATTGTCCTACTATTACAAGCGAAAAAACATCGTTTTTAAATTTTGCGCATAATAATTGTGCCGCAGTCTTTACATGTTCGCCTGCGGCTGTATTTTCCAATCTCGTTAAATTTTCTATTAATTCCGTTTTAATTTTTAAATATGTATCAAGCGTGGTTTTTCTAATAAATTCATTCTTGTACATAATATTTGTAGATTTTGTACATAATAAAAGTTTTTAATTTAAACCGGAATTAGAACTATTATAAAAAACGATGCCACAAAAACAAAGAATATATAAAAAATATAAAGATTTAAAGACCCGTTTTGCATTAAATCGGTCGTTACGGAGCTTATCTTTCCAAATAATTTTATCAACGGGAGATATAAATAATACTCGATAAGCGGAAATATGTAAGAACCGTAGCCGCTTGAATTATGATAATAAGACGAATAAGGGAATGGGTTGGATATACCCTTTTTATTCTGTTTTAAATATTTATCCTCGTGATAATAAGAAAGCGGATAGGTTTTTCTATCTGAAAGCCTGAGCCTTTGTCTGTAAACAATATTAAACATTATCCTTAAAGCATTAGAAAAGCCGAGTACCGAAACCTGAGCGTGCGGATTAATTATATTTTTACCCCCCGTCCAGGCATAATCGACAGACCGTTTTTTTGGCTTTATTATAACCTTATATAAGATATAAAGTAATAATAAAAACAATATGGATATAAAGAAAAGATACACGGGACTTGATGCGGAAAAAGAGCTGTAATATGGTATAAAAATGTAATTATGTAAAATATTTTTGCCGATATTTACGTGATATACCAACTCGGATACCTTAGAAAAAACAGGCGTGTACAAGAACATAAAACCGGCAAGGGAAATGCTTAACAGTGTCGGAATTAGCAATGCTATATTCATGGATGACGGAACCTCTTTTACTCTTTTTGCCTCCTCGCTCCTTGGCTGACCAAGAAAAGTCAACCCGTATAATTTTACATAACTGGATATTGCAACGGCTGAGCTCAAGGCTAAAATAGCGCCTACGCCAAATAGAAGTATCCTCGGTAAAACGCCGCTTATATGAAAACCTAAAAAAACCACCTCAAGGTTAAGCCACTCGGACACAAATCCGTTAAGCGGCGGAATGCCGGCAGCTGCAAGAATCCCTATAAATATTAGCATCCCTGTTATCGGCATACCTTTTAAAATACCTCCAAAATCATCCATATTGTGACTTCCGGTTTCATGCTCGATATTACCGGAACCCATAAATAAAAGACTTTTAAAGAATGCGTGATTTATGAGCGCATATAAAGATGCAACTAATGCTAAAGCGGAAAGTCCGTATAATCCGTAATACTTATAATACAAAGATGCGCCTATTCCCGTCAATATAAGACCCATGTTATCAACGGTAGAGTAAGACAATAAAACCTTAATATCATGAGTTTGAGACATATACAGCACTCCGAAAAACATCGTGAAAGCGGCAACGATTAATATAATAGTCCCCAACAATAGCGCGCTATTTACAGGATGAAGAACATAAAGCCCGAACCTGATAATGCCATAAACCCCGCAAGATGTAAGCACCCCGCTTAAAATTCCCGATACCCCTGAAGGGGATGCGGGGTGAGCTTCCGGAAGCCAGATATGCAAAGGAACAATCCCCATCTTTGCCCCAAATCCAAATAAAAACAGGGTGAAAACTATTTCTTTTATATAACTGGGCATCACTATGTCTTTTAATGCATACAGGTTAAAATTATTTGAATATAAATATAAAATCATTAATCCGACTATTATCAACATTGCGCCGATTTCGGTAATTACCGCCATTAAAAATGCGGCTCTTTTTGTTCCTTTTATATAGTGTTTGGTCATTACCAAGAAAAATGACGATATTGCCATTATCTCCCAAAAAATCATAAATACAAAACCGTTAAAGGTAGTAATGATAAAATAAACGCTTATAAGCATTATTCCGTATAAAAAAGAAAATAACGATCGGTTTACTTCGGAATCTAACCCTTTAATGTATTTTATTTGATATAGAGAGATGTAAAAAAATACCGCAAAAATAAATATTACAAAAAAATCGCTTAGCGTATCAAATTTTAATATTACTCTGCCTGCGGGAAAAAACCTGCCGATATAAAGCGTCTGATTTAGCAGATTTCCGCCTTTAAAAAACGCAATAACGGAAAATAAAACTGCCGCTAAAGAAGATGCCATATAAAAAATGTTTGAAGAAACAAAGCCATTTTTAAGTTTTTTGAATATTAAACCTAAGAATGAAACCAAGATACCCGTTACAGAAAAAATTAAGAATAGGTAATAATAATTTAAAGGATTTAATAGACTTAAATTCATTTAAAATCACCGTTTTTGATTAGCAATAAAACATTTAATATTTCAAATGGATTAGGCGGACAGTGAGGCAAAGCAATGACATTTTCGTCCAGCAGAGGGGACAGATTTAAATCTGTCCCCTCTTTAGTTTCCGTATTGTTTAATAACCCTGCATTAAAACCGTCTTCGCCTGCTTCCGACCTCTCGAATACACCGCCGGTCAGGGAACAGGAGCCAATCAGAACAACATGCCTCGGCCTTGGAATATTGTCTAAAACATTAAAAAATATATCGGACATCCTTTTAGTGAAAGTTCCGGTAACTAATAGCACATCGGCAAACCGCGGGCTTGGAGTTATAAAAATGCCGAGTCTGTGCATATTGTAATAAGGATTATTTAACGCATTAATTTCCGACTCGCATGCCCCGCAAGACCCTGTATCTATATGCTTTACGAATAGAGATTTTTTAAAGACTTTTCTCTTATCCGCATATGGTTGCGAGACTATATTGAAATCAAAATCCTTGCTATAACTTATTGCGCTTGCAATATCGCTACAAGCGTCAATACATACCCCACAGAAAATACACCTGTTTGCATCAATCACACCGCCTGTCTTTTCCGCTATCTTTTCTTTACTGTTCAAATTTTTATATAAATTATTTAAATTAATCGCTTTTGTGGGACAAGCAAGTTCACATTCAAGGCATTTAATCTCACCATATTCCTCCGATGAACCTTTTAAATTCTTTGAATTAAGGCACTTGCTTTCGTCAAAGCTAACCGACGAGATGAATCCGTCGTAAAAATCCTTTTCTTTTGGAAATTTTACCGATTTTATTCCAAATTTTAATCCGCTATAAGTCCAAAAAAAAGCCATTATTACACCTTTTAACCGCTAATTTAATTATTTTCCTTAAAAATCTTTTATTTCAATTTTTACTTATCATTTACTTATCAATAGCTGCAACCGAAAAATTATAGCTTGTCTCGTTAATGTTAAAATCCATCATCATCGTATTTTTAACCCCGCAGGCAAATAATTTATAATTATTTACAAACGGATACCTTAAGTTTATTTTCTTAAAAACGCATCCGTCAAAATCTTTTATATAACAGAAAATAGATCCTTCAGAGGATTCCACATAACCGAATCCATGCCTTTTTTTATTATTTTCCCGTTCCGAATCTTTTAGTTTATCTATGTCTTCCTGATTTACAAAATAATCCGAAGCATTGCCAAACCCATTTTTTCCGAGCATTCCCAAGCAGTGATCAAGTACCCTTAAGGACTGAGTAATCTCTCCTATTCTAACCATATACCTTGAAAACGCATCGCCATCATTAAATACAATACTATTTAATTTTATATTGCCGTATAAAAGATACGGTCTTAAAATTCTTAAATCTAAATTTATGCCGGAACTTTTTGCAACAACGCCCTTTGCGCAAAACCGCTTTGCCATTTTCATATCTATTTTCCCCGTGGTTTTTAGCCTGTCTATATGAGACTTCGTCTCCATATTTTTTTTAATTATTTCCTGAACGCTATTCACAATAAATTTAACCGAATTGAAAATAGATTCTATATCATTTAACGATAAATTTTTTCTAATCCCTCCTATTGTATTGATGCCCATTAAATAACGGGAATTTAAAAATTTCAAAGATAGCTGCTTTAATATCTCGGCATAATAAGAATATAAAGCTGAAGGCACCTGAATGTAGGTAGATTCCGCTATCTCGGATAAATTTTCTATATGATTTCTAATCCTTTCAAGCTCTGCAAAAAACATACGCAAGATTTGCAGGTTTTTGTGAATTTTATCCGCAAATCCAAAGAAATTTTCAACGCTAAGACAATAACTCAGCGAAGCGCTAAAGGCATGAAGCCCCGATATTCTTTCCGCAACCAAAACCTGTTCGTACAAATCACCCTTTTCAGCCAGAATATTATTAGCATCCCTTTTTTTATATCCGGATGTTATATTTAAATTATGAAGCTCTTCTCCCGATGACAAAAATTCATACAAAATAGATTCGCTAACGCCTTTTCTGACAGGACCCCATATAAATTCGTAATCTCCTAAAAACTTTTTATGTGCCACTTTATCTCCTACACCTTAACATTTTTACCTTTTATTTTATGATAATATGCGTAATTCCCGTTAATAAATTATAAAGGTTTTCCGGTATATAAAACCCCAAAATTATTAATACCGCAAGCGGCAGAACCATAGGCAAATAAGAGAGAAATCCAAAATCGCCCTTTTGAATATTTAAGTCGTTACCCTCTTTTCCGAAAACAATAGAACCTACTTTTGCCAATAAACTAACAAATGCCGCAATTAAAAGGCTTATAAGTATAATCGTTATTATATAATAACCGTTTTTTAAACTTTGAAGTATAATTAAAAATTCGCTTATAAAGGTTACGGAAGGCGGAGCCCCGATTAACGCAAGCACGCCGATGGAAAATAGGAAGGCGGTTTTAGGCATAATATAAAAAACACCTTTAATTTTTTTAATATCCTTTGTTTTATATTTGTGCAATAAATTTCCGGAGCCAAAAAACATTATAGGTTTTGCAAGGCTGTGACCGAACATTTGCAAAAGGGCGCCAAAAGTTCCAAACACGCCTCCCAAACCAAACCCTAAACTAATTATACCCATATGTTCGATACTTGAATATGCAAAAAGCCTTTTTGTCGATTTTTGATTAATAATTCCCATTACCCCGGTAAATATCGTAAAAAGACCTATAATAACCATTATTGTTTGCGGATAATTAAACCCTAAATTTTTTCCTGTAATATTAAAATACCTCATTATGCCATACATTGCCGTATTTAAAAGAGATGCCGAAAGCATGCTTGAAATGGGAGAAGGAGCCTCTGAATGGGCGTCGGGAAGCCATGTATGCATTGGAGATAATCCGACCTTTGTTCCAAGACCTATCACTATTAAAACAAAAGCAAACCTCACTATATCTTTATTAAGATAAACGGCATTTAAGCGTAAAGTTGTCCAGTCTAAAGATGAAACGGCATTTGCGCTTCCGGGAATATTTCCGGAAAGATAAAATAGTATTGTTCCTAAAAGGGCAAGCGAGATTCCGGAAGAAACTATCAAGATATATTTCCATGCCGCTTCTATAGACTTTTCCGTAACCTCCGCAATAACCAAAAAAGCGCTTGCTATTGTGGTGAGTTCTATGTCTATCAGGTAAATTGCCATATTGTTAATCATTGGAGCGATAAGCATCGTCAAAGCAAAAAGATTTAAAAAAAGATAATATCTGTTAAACTCTTTATCCGTCAACTGTTCATCTTCCATTGCAAGCCTCATATATGAAATAGAATACATCAACGATAAAAAATATACGATACCGACCAACAGGATTATATAAGCGCTAAATTTATCTATAACTATTGCGCTGTTAAAAATTGAGATAGTTTTCAGGCTTATCGAAAAATAAAGAATAATAAATGCGCCGAAAAGACTTAAGAATGAGGATAAAAGACTTATATATTCGGCAAATCTCTTATTTTTTATAATAAAAGAGCTAAGTGAAGCAAATAATGGAATTATCAAAAATGTAATAATGAAAATTTTCATATCATATATTTAAATATCAAATAATTAAATATAAATTAAATAATCTTAAATAATAATCGATAAATTTATTATCCAACTAATCTATTTAGCATAGTTGTAGAAAAAGAACCCGTTTGCACCTTCATAAACATCGATAAAATTAGCATTGCCGTAACGGTAACTAAAATATCGAATAAAACCACCAATTCCACGATTATCGGAAGTGTCGGAACAATAACAACCGATAAAAGAAATATTCCGTTTTCTATAACAAGTATTCCAAGTATATGTGTTATAGTCGTAAACCTCGAGATAATCATAAAAAAACCTATAAATACAAGACTTAAAGCAATGGACGAGGCATTAATAACGATTTTCGGCGAAAAAGGGGAAATTAATCTGTATGTTAAAAAATAGGCAAAAACAGTTAGTAAAAGCCCGGAAATAATGGAAAGCGGAATTTTTATACCAAGTCCTACCTCTTCTTTAATATTGAATTTTTTAATCATTCTTAAAAGTATATACGGAACGGCGATTGACCTTACAAATAAGGTTAAAAATGCAACAAGGTATAAATCTATATTTTGCGATTCAATTCCTAAAACTAATGTTAAAATAAATATTAAAAATGATTGGAACCCGTAAGCATGAATATAAAAAGATATCCATCTCGAACTTAGCATCACAAAGGACGATAAAAGAACCAGCGCTACTATGATGTCCTCTAAAACATAAATATAAAGCGGCATTACATATCCTAACATCTTTTTTACTCCAAAAATTGCTCTAAAAAGATTTTAATTAAAAAAATTTAAAAACCCTTATATTGAAATGTCATTATCGCAAGAACACTTAAAACAAATGCGGCGGCAAAATACTCCTGATACCTAAAAAACCTTAATCTCGAAATAGCGGTATCTATAACTCCAACCACAAACCCCACAATTAACATTTTTATGATAAGGCTAATTACGGCAATCATAAGGCTAACCGGGCTATGATTAACAGCTAATCCCCATGGAAAAACCAATACATTCAAAAAAATAACCAAAAGTAAAAATTGTTTCATATACCCGGACCATTTTAAGAGAGCTAAATATGGACCTGAATAATCCAAAATTCTTGCCTCATCAATCATGCTCATCTCAACATGGGTGGAGGCATTAATCGGTCTTCTATCCGTATCCGCTAAAATTAAGAGAAAAAAGGCGGCTATAATTAAAAAATGGGACGGACTAAAATAAAGCGGTAGGAATGAAGTTATAGCATGCAGCATTACATATGGCAGGGTAGATTGCGCGATTAAAGCCACGCCGACAAAAACAAGTATAAGCGTAGGCTCTGAAAGTATGGCAATAAGGGTGGCGCGCGACGAACCCAAACCCCCATAACTTGTACCCAAATCAAGAGAGGCAATATTTATAAAAAACGATGAAAGGGAAAAAAGAAATGCCCCTCCGAGCATATCGCCCATAAACCCCAATGGAAGCGGATATGCGGTTAAAACTGGAATAAGAAGGGTAATAAGCACCATCGAAATAAAAGAAACGAACGGGGCTGACTTAAAAATAAACGAGGCGTCCGACGGTATTAATATCTCTTTTTGGAATAGTTTATGAATATCGTAATAAGGCTGAAAAACCGAAGGCCCCTTCTTCCCCTCAAAAATCTCCTCTATCTTACCGATAAAGCCCGCAATAAACGGGGAGCAGACAAGCACGGTCAAAATCTGAAAGATTTGAAAGATGGTTGAATTTAGATAGATATTTGGATAGTTGTTCATTATAGGCTAATATCCCTCTCCAACATTACACTTAAAATAACATAGAATTAAGTTAATTAAATATGGTATGTAGTGTAGGAGTCATTAGCCTTTAATTTTTTTCAGGCAGTTGCATTGTTTACTTTATAAAGCTTAAGCAGAACCCCATTGCTTAAGTGATTTTTATTAAATCATATTAAACCACACCGCTAAATAAAATGTCAAGCTAAAAAAATGCCCTATAAAAGTTAAGAGGATTAAAAATTATAGGGCATCGGCTATAATATCAAAAAAATATACCAAAAAAGGTTAATAACTGCTTTCATCCATCTTTACTTTTAATCCAAACTTTTTATACGCATAAAACGCATATATCAAAACAAGCGGAAGCCCGATAATAGTTGCTATAAGCATTACAAAAAGCGTAAGGTGGTTCGATGCCGAGTTATAAATATTAAGACTGTATTTTGGATTTATGGACGATGGGACAATATCGGGAAATATCCCGACAGCTAAGCTCGCAACCGCTCCGACTATTCCAAGCACCGAGTATGCAAAGGGTTTAATATCGCTTTTTAGTGATTTAGCCGATACAATAACACCGATTCCGCCAATTATCATAATAATTGGAACAATATCCCCTATAATGCCGAAGCTATTATTTAAAAGCCTTTGTGCGAATACCAAAGAGAGTAATAAAAATAATATGGTAAATATAATATAAGCGTAAGCAAAGCCGGATGCAAAAACCCTTGCCCTCTTTTGGATCCCTCCCTCGGTTTTCATAATAAGATATGTAGAGCCATGCATCAAAAACATAGAAAGTGAGATAAGACCCCCGACTAAACCAAAGATATTTAAAAGACTGAATAAAGATTGATAATCGATATGCTCTTTGTTTAACGGAATCCCCATTAAAATATTGGCTATTGCGACACCGAACAAAAGAGCGATACCGAGACCCGTAACGGTGATGCTGCTATCCCAAAAATTTCTCCAACCGGTGCTTTCCACCCTGCTTCTAAACTCAAATGATACTGCTCTAAATATTATCAGCCAAACTACAAGCATCATAGCAAGATAGAATCCGCTAAAAATAGCGGCATAAACAAAAGGAAATGCGGCGAACACGGCTCCGCCTCCCAATATTAACCAGACCTGATTTCCTTCCCAAACAGGTCCGATTGAATTTATAACATATCTCCTTTCATTGTCATTTTTGGCTATAAATTTTAATAATCCGCCTACGCCGTAATCAAAACCGTCCATAACCGACCAGCCCAAAATAATAACCGCAAGCAAAATAAACCACAATATATTAAGATTCATGACAGCACCTCCTTAGCCTTTGCGTTAGCGTTAGCTTTAGCTTTATTGCTTACCTCTCCGGCAAGTTCGTCTTTACCTTCAAGTCTTTCCTTTAATTCCTTTTTAAACAGAAAAATAGCAAATGAAGCCAAGGTTATATAAATTAATATAAACATAAATATCGATAACCCGACATCCGATGCGCTAACATTAGGCGACACGGATTTAACGGTTGTAAGTAACCCGTAAACGGTAAAGGGCTGCCGTCCTATCTCCGTCGTAAACCATCCAAGTTCCAAAGCTACAAGCGGTAAAAATGTCGAAAACAAAAAAACCTTTAATATTTTTCGGTTATCGTATAATTTATTTTTTAGCAAAAGAATAAGGGCTATGATCATTACAGCCGCAAAATAGAACCCCAAATACATCATAATATGAAATGACCAGAATACTATCCATACGGGCGGGAACATAGCCGGCGTTAATTTTAAATCATATTTATGATTGATATAATTTATAGATTTGTTAAACCCCATAACCTTAGCGGCGGGATTCATATATGCCAACATACTCAAAAGCCCCGGGATAGCAATGTGCGGTCCGTTAGATTGGGTTTTATTGTTCGGCAAAGCAAAAAGCGTCTCGGGAGCATATCTTTTTGAATGCCAGAGCGCCTCCATCATAGCAAGCTTTGTAGGTTGGTACTTAACAACTTCTTTTGCGCTAATATCGCCGAATACTATTTGAAAGCATGCAACTACCACACCGACTATTACCGCAATTTTTAAAGCTTTTCTCATAACCATATCTTTATTATTTTTAATTAAAAACCATGAAGCTACACCAGCCATAAAAAATGCCCCGTATTCCCAAGCACCTGTGATTACATGGATAAATTCAAACGGAAAATAAGGGTTAAAAACAACATGCCAGAAGTTTGTCATCTTAGGTATTCCATTCAAGCCGATTTTATATCCTCTAGGGGTTTGCATCCATGAATTTGCCACAAGAATCCAGACACCCGATAAGGCTGAACCAATGGCTACAAATATTGTCGATACCCAATGGGCTTTGGGGGAAAGCCTGTTCCATCCCAATAACATAACGCCGACAAAAATAGATTCCATAAAAAAGGCAAACAAGCCTTCGATAGCAAGCGGCGCTCCGAATATTGCGCCTACATAAGAAGAATATTGGGACCAGTTTGTTCCAAATTGAAACTCCATGACTATTCCGGTGGCAACACCGACAACAAAATTAATTGCAAATAATTTTGCAAAAAAACGAGTAATTCTCAAATAGTCTTGATTTTTTGAATAAACATAAATTCCCTCAGTTATAACAAGCAGTACTCCAAGACCGATAGTTAAGGGGGGATAAATAAAATGAAAAAAGGCCGTCATTCCAAACTGGAACCTCGCCAGAATCAAAGCTAAACTATCCATAAAAACCTCCGTGTAAAATTTAAATAAAAATCAAATTAAATAAAAAACAAAAAGTGAAAATTATAAAAAATCAATAAAAAAGTATATTTAATAATAATTATTTAAGAGTAATTATATCTTATTAGTAATAATTAATATATGATTGTATTATACACATATATTACAAGTCAAGAAAAATTAACCGCATCGTGCTCCTAACTCTGTTTTCACTTTTTTAATTTTCTTCTCCGTAAAGAAATATAAATAAATTGCAAAACGGGCAATTATAGTATAAAATTTATTTTAATAAATATTATACTATCGACTTAATATTATATAGGAGATATTTTTAAAAACGCATATGTATGAAAAATATGCCCCTTCTATAACGTCGATCGACGGGCTTAAAAGTTTTTTAAGCTTTTTTTTTAAAGATTCCGATGTAGAAGTTTTTTTATTCGGCTCGAGGGCTTCCGGAAAATCTATCCATACTTCGGATATCGATCTTGCATTCTTATCGAACGCCGATATTTCTTATAAATTATCGGCGTTGAGAGAAATATTGGATAACAGCAATTTATTGCAAAAAGTCGATTTAATAGATTTAAAAAATGCCCCTTCCTTAAAAAATATAGTTAAAAGCGAGGGGATTAGATGGATTTGAAAAAATATAAAGACTTTGAAACATCTATAGAACGATTAGAAGAAGCATATATAAAAACCACCGAAAATAAAAATGGTGAATATTACAGTTTTTTCAGGGATTCCGCAATTCAAAGATTCGAGTTTACCGTCGAAATCTTTTGGAAACTTTTAAAAAGCGCAATTAAAGACCAAGAAGGTATTATATGCAATTCTCCAAAATCATGCATAAGGGAGTTTTTTGTATCAGGTTATATAAAGGAAGACCTTGCAAAATTGCTCTTGGAAATGATAGATGATAGAAATATGACTTCTCATACATACCATGAAGAAGTTGCCGAAATAATTTTTTCCAAGCTAAAGTCTTACATAGACGGTATGAAATACGCAAACGAATCCTTTGGTAAGCATTAGGCTTTTACCAAAGGTAATTAGTCGCCCTGAATATCCCCGAAGGACTGGGAACAGGAATCCTGTAAACCTCTTTGCCGGTACGCACATAGTTTACAATATGATATTTTAAGGTTTTTAGATTTAACACCCCGAACTTTTGACCTATGAGAAAAGCGGCAATATAATCATGACCCGAAACTAACGCATCTATCGGAAAATGCCCTATACGTTTTATTTTTTTACAACTTATGTGATATAAATCAATTAAAAAATTTTCATATTAGCTTAAAATCATTGAAACAGGTTTTTAAACTCACGCTTAATTTTTAAATATTAGTTTAGCAGGAGGCTAAATGAAAACGGTAAACGGCATAATTTCGGGTTACTTATCCTCGTTTAACGATTCCCTCAAAAATGACGGACCCGTTAAATCCTTTCTTGACGGTTGGCTTTGCCTAATGCTTCTTGCACAGGTAAACCTTAACAGGCATTCCTATAAAAATAAAAACGACAAGGATAAGCTTGAGTTTTTATTTAAGGACTACGGGAAAAATATAGTCCTGATATTCAAAGATAAAAGCAACCTGTCAAGCCTTGAAAATATATATAGGATTGTTGAATCGGGATGCCCGATACTCATTACAAAATTTGACGACATTAAGGAAGTAATTAACGATATAGACAAGATTTTAAGTACTGCATCTTCGGATAAAGATGAATCTAAAACCAAAGAATTGGATTATTTTATGGACTGTTTTGTAAGTTTAATACATTTGGGTAAGAATAAACTGTTTAAATCGTTTAGTTTAAACTCTTTATCCAAAAACTACGAGGACTATGACATTAAATTTAGCGAAAATGCGGCAAGATTAATAGCCGACATAATTAAGAAAATTTTACCTTTGGCAAACAATTAATATCTAATGCGCATCCGCCCAATTTTTACCAACCCCGATATTTATAACAAGCGGAACATTAGTTAGAAGATTTTTGTCCGTCATTAAAACGGTTACAATATCCTTTAGTTCGTTCACTAAAGATTCTTTTACTTCAAATATAAGTTCATCATGAACTTGCAGTATC
>JAJZYP010000141.1 GCA_021798015.1 bacterium | reverse complement strand
ATGTTCTTATGAAATAGAATATAATACATTTGCAGTTAAACCATTTTTGCCGTACAATAATTATACATTTATAAATCTGGGGTACGGTTTTTGATAACCTGCGCCGCCGTTTATCTTGTCAGTATCTTGTCAGTATCCTGCCTTCTTTTTTATCGTAAATAAACCTTTTTCCAAATGGTGAAATCAGATAGCCTTTATTATCGACCTTAATATTTTTAATAAATTTCTTTTTTACATAGTGTAACTTGCCGTTTATTATTTCTTTTTTTGAATATTTGCTCTTTGCCAATATCGATAGATTTTCCGGAAACCTGCCGTATTTTACTCTATATAAAATTAATGCGACATTAATTTTTTGGACATCTTCTTTGTATGCGGCCATTTTGGCATACTTTGTAATCTTTAAATACTGATGAATAGAGATAATAACCAGAACGAAAAGAAAAATCAGCACAATAACATTTTCGAAAGAAGTTTCAGAATTTTTTTTGCTTACAATAATATTCATAATAATAATTTAATAAAAAAATAAATTGTAATAAATTTCTAGAAGATATAAAATTTATTCAAATTATAGATAGATATTAAAAATGTTATGAGAAAAAAAGGATATTATTTTACATTTTTTGCAATTATAATTATCCAATTTTTAGCTGAATTTGGTTTACTTTTTGTTAATTTCGACATAGTAGCATCTTATAATTCCACTCATAAACAATATAACACAACAAAAACATTAAATCCATTTGGGCTATTATATAAAAATTTATTGAATACAACTATTATCGGTTTATTTTTGGGTTTAATTTTACTTATCTCGACTTTATCGATATTGTTTTTAATATTAAAATTTAAAAAAGATATATTTAATTATGATCTTGAAAATGCGGCTTTAACGGATAGCTTGACAGGTCTTTATAACAGGAGATATTTTGATAGTTTTTATGAGAACATATTTGCCCAAAGTTTCAGATATGAGATTCCTCTTTCTTTAATAATGTGCGACATTGATCACTTTAAGAAGATTAACGACACTTATGGTCACGATAAAGGCGATATTATTTTAAAAGAGGTTTCGGGTGTATTAAAAAATAATATAAGGAAATCGGATATTGCCGTGAGGTTCGGCGGAGAGGAATTTATAGTTTGTTTACCGTCTACTCATATTGATAGCGCCGTGGATGTTGCTAGAAAAATAAAACAAATGATTTCGAAGATTCAAACAAAAGATATAAAAAAGGTCACTGTAAGTATGGGAGTTGTCTTTTACAAAAAAGAATTTGGAAGCGAATCTAAAGATATGTTGAAGTATCTTGATAATCTTTTATATGAAGCAAAAAATCGCGGCAGAAATCGGATAATATCGGAGGATGATGAAGGTTCCGTTGTAGAAGTGGAAGAAAATCCCTGGATTGATGGATAAAATTGAGTACCCAAAATTGCCGATAGAAACTGTTAAAATGGCTTTAAGGTTATATTAACACTGGATTCCCGCCTACGCGGGAATGACACCCGTTAGGTGAAATCTTAAATCACCGCAAAGTCATTCCTGCGAAAGCAGGAATCCAGAAAAATAATTTTCTATCGGCAATTTTGGGTGAGTACCGGTATATATTTTATTAACTGTTTATATTATATAATAAATTGTTAAATAGCTGGAGGAAATTATGGCAAACTCTTTAAAGAACAACGCAAGCTCGATAAACCCAGGTCATGATATTCTTGAAGTTGGACAAAACAGGATGGAATTAGTGGATTTTAGGCTGTTTAGTATGGATGAAAACGGAGAAGAAAAAGAAGGGGTTTACGGAATAAATGTAGCTAAAGTTATTGAAATTATTAAAATGCCGGAAGATATATCTGAGACTCCTAACACTTCAGAATTTGTGGAGGGTATGTTTAATCTCAGAGGGGCTGTTGTCCCTCTGGTTAATTTGCCAAAATGGATGGGGATAACCGAACCTGAGGATTTGGATAGGAAAAATTTTAAGGTTATTATCACTGAATTTAATAGAGTTAAAGTCGGGTTTATTGTTCATGATACCACAAAGATAAGGCGCGTCTCGTGGAACGATATAAGCGCTCCTGAATTATCATCCGTAAGTTCCATAGATTCAAAGGTTACAGGAATTATAAAAGTCGAAAATGATGAGCTTTTACTTTTACTGGATTTTGAATCCATTGTTGATGAACTTGGTTTTTATAATAAAGAAAATAGGGAGATAGAAATTGAAAAAAAGGAGTACAATGGGGACAAAATTATCCTGATTATTGATGATTCATCATCCGCAAGGAAAATAATTAACAATGCTTTAATAAAAGAGGGATTTAAGACGATTACCACCGAAAATGGCAAGGTCGCCCTTGACACGGTCTATGAGGATAAATATAAATTCGATGCCATTATATGCGATGTTGAGATGCCGGTGATGGATGGTTATACTTTTACAAAAACTATGAAGTCTGATGATAAATATAAAAATATCCCCATAATAATGCATAGTTCTTTAAGCGGAGCCGAGAATTCAACAAAAGGAATGAGCGCCGGGGCCGATTTTTATGTTGTAAAATTTGATCCGTTAGAGTTTATTAGCACATTAAAAAAGGCTTTAGGGTAGGTAATTTATTTTTATTGCAATAATTTTATGAAAATGTTAAATAATAAAAGGTATTAAGTTTATAAAAAAAGGAGGTGAAAAATAAATTGAAGAAACTATCTTTGTTTTTAATATTGCTTTTGGCTTTCGTTGTAATGCCATCCAGTTCTTTTGCTATGATGAATAAATCAAAGGCTGCTTCGACACCTGCCATTAAAAAGGTTGTGGTAAAAAAGGCTGTAAAATCATTGCCTGCGTCCACAATTAAGTCTGCTCAACAGATACTTGCAAAAGACGGGTTTTATAAAGGGAAAATTGACGGAATGATTGGACCTATGACTACAAACGCGGTTAAAGCCTTTCAGAAGAAAAAAGGACTTAAAGTTGACGGGATTATCGGTCCCATAACACTTAAAGCCTTAGGTGTAAAATAAGTTTTTTTAATCTGTCTTCCCCGGTTTAACCAACCGGGGGATATCCTTTCTTTAAGTTCAACAAGCCAAATTAAATAAATCATGCAAAGCTGTAGCTATACCGTATGCCAAACAAAATATTTTTTATAACGGGGATAGACACAAATATCGGGAAAACCTTCGTTAGCCTACTTTTAATGCTGGCTTTTAAGCAAAAAGGCTTAAATGCAGGGTATATGAAGCCTGTTGAGACCGGGGTTAAAATTAATAAAGACGGTTCAAAAAATTACTTAGACGGGCGTTATTTGAAAGAAGAAGGTAAGTTGACGACAAACCTTGAAATTATTACGCCCTACACCTTTGAGTCCCCTTTATCTCCTTATGCCGCATCGAAGTTTGAAGATAAGACAATATGTATAAAAGAAATACTTTTCAAATTTTATGAATTAAACAGGATGTATGATTATATGATTGTCGAAGGGGCGGGCGGGATGCTTGTTCCTTTAAAAAAGAACCATTTTGTGATAGATATTGCAAGGTATATAGATGCGGGTGTAATTCTGGTAACAAAAGCCGGATTAGGGATGATAAACCATACTTTGTTAAACATAGAATATGCAAAAAGCCATGAGATTAAAATATCGGGAATAATTATCAATAATGCCTTAAATGAAAATGACGAAAGTGTTTTATCCAACAAAAAAACATTATTGGAATATACCGATGTCCCTATTTTAGGAGATATTCCGTATATACAAAATAGAAATGATTTAAAAGATGAGAATTTACTAAAAAAATTTGCCTTAAAATATATAGACATCGGAAATATTTTAGGGTAAAATATATCGAATATCAAAGGAGGATGCAAAGAACCGATATGAAATTTGAATTTTCAGAGAGATTAAACAAACTTCCGGTGTATCTTTTTGCCGAGATAGATAGATTAAAAGCCCAGATTAAGGCAAAGGGGATAGATATAATAAGTTTTGGAATAGGGGATCCGGACATTTCCACACCTAAAGCAATTGTAGATATATTAAAAA
>JAJZYP010000140.1 GCA_021798015.1 bacterium | reverse complement strand
ATATTCGCCTTTATATGATGGATTTATTTACGAACCGTCGTCCGTTACGAATACTTTCCTATATACGGCAGGCATAGGATATGCTTTTTAGTGAAAAAAAGTATCAGATTTATTTATTCCCTTACTCCCGACTGCGTTTGTGGAAAAAAAGGTGTCAGATTTATTTATTTCATATTATTTCTTATTATCTATTCAAATAAGAAAAATAAGGAGATAGAAAAGCTTTACACAAGGTTTAACTTAATCTTCGACAATATATACGATTTGGCTTACGTAACCGAATTTGCCCCCGATGCGGTTCCAAGACACTTCATAGAGGTAAACGACATGACTTTAAAAACGCTGGGTTATTCTAAAAACGAATTTTTAAAATTAAACCATCTCGACGTTATAAATGCGGATAAAAAAGATATATTAAACATGATGAAGCTTTTATTCGAAAAAGGTACGATGACTTATCCCGCCGAAATTAAAACAAAATACGGAAAGATAATACCGCTTGAAGTTACCAGCCGCATATATAAAATCCCGGGCCAACCCCCCGTAGTGGTATGTATCGCAAGAGATATAACCGACAGGGTTAAAATGGAAAAGGAACTTAAGAGACTGTCGGAAGTAGATTCTTTAACCGGCGCGTATAACAGAAACAAATACAAAGATATTATCTCAAAAGAAATCGAAAGGGCAAAAAGGTACAAGTATCCCCTTTCCGCCATAATGTTCGACCTGAACTTTTTTAAAGAAGTAAACGATAAATATGGGCATGTAACAGGCGACGAGGTACTGAAAGATATGGTTTCGCTGATAATGAGGAACATAAGGAGCGGGGATTATTTAATACGGTGGGGCGGCGAAGAGTTTTTGATAATCGCTCCTTACGCTTCTTCTAAAGATGCGTACTTGTTAGCCGAAAAATTGAGAACGCAGGCGGAATTGCGCTATTTTTTGTCTGAAGGCGTAAGGGTCACTTTAAGTTTCGGCATCGCGTCGCTTAACGAAAGCGAATACGAAATGTCTTTTATAAAAAGAGCCGACGATGCCCTCTATAAGGCAAAAAATAGCGGAAGGAACAGAACTGAGGTTTATTAGATAAATCTTAAATAATAAACTTTTAATATATATGATATAATAAAAATATATTTTTAAATAAATCTAATTAAAGATGCCTGTCCCTAAGAACAAGAAAAAGAATAACGCGCCGGATATAAGCGAAATAGAAAAAGCAAAAAACTCCGAAATGCTTATCAGAGATTTTTATAAAGCTCTTTCCGAGATAAACCGGTCTATTATAAAAAATCCCGACCCTGAAGCCCTGCTGGATTATGCGTGCAAAATATTAGTCAGGGTAACGGGCGCGCCGACCGTATGGGCGGGAAGGGTGGATAAAAAAGGAAATAGGTTTGTAATCACCGCCCAATTTAAAAAACGCAAAAATATCCCTTCCGTTAAAAACCAATCCATATCCCTAGACACCAAAGACCTGCTTGGAAAAGGCGGCGGGGCAAAATGCGCAAGAATGGGAAAAATACAGGTAATTCAGGATGTTTTTAAACGCAAATCTTTAAAGCCCTTATGGGAATTTTACAAAAAAAGCGGCATAATAAATTCCGCCGCGGTATTCCCGATAAAAAAATACGAAGAGGTGATATACATTTTAACCGTATATTCGGAAAAAAAGAATTTCTTTTCCAAAGAAATCGTAAATCTGCTAAAGGAGGCATGCCTCGATATAGGGTATGCCTTCGAAGAAAGCGAAAAAACGGAAAAACTCATAAATCTTCCGCTGCATGACAATCTGACGAAAATAGCAAACAGGGCGCTTTTTTTAGACAGGGCGCAACAGGCGATAGACAGGGCGCGGAGAGATAAAAAACTTGCGTCTGTCTTAATTTTAGACATAGGACATTTTAAAAATTTAAATGAAAAATTAGGCCATAAAGCTGGCGACATAATTTTAATCAAGGTAGCCAGACAATTGTCTAAAATATTGAGAAAAACCGACACCTTAGCAAGGATAGGTTCAGACGAATTCGGAATAATATTTAGCGATTTTTCGAATGTAAACGATTTAAATCTGTTTTTTAACCGCATAGATTTAATTTTTGACAACCCGGTTAATATTTCAAAAGGAAATAAGGTCAAATTAGACTATAAAATGGGCATATCCCTTTTTCCGAAAGACGGCGGCGATTTGGAAACGCTGTTCAAAAGAGCCGAAATAGCTATAACACAGGCAAAAAAAGACGAAAAAGAAAGAAGGCATTTGTTTTCGAAATCCTTCGAGGACGAACTGCATTATTTAAGCTATATCCAGAACGACATAAAAGAAGCTCTGCGATCAGGACGGATTATTCCTTATTATCAACCGCAAATTCAACTTCCCAAGGGCGAAATAATAGGACTTGAAGCGCTTGCAAGGCTTAAAAGTCCGGACGGTACCATAAAAAATCCGGTTGATTTTATCCCTTTTATCGAAAATAGCGAAGAAATCATAAGCGGACTTGGAGAATATATGGTCAACTCGGCTATAGAAGATATGCCTAAGTTGCTTAATATGGGCATAGATGTGCCGATTTCGGTAAATATAGCCGCAAAACATTTAACCAATCCTGATTTTTTAACCTTTATAGAGAAGGTAAATAGTGAAAAGGGCAATCCCATCCATCAAAAAATAATATTTGAAATAACGGAAACGACTTATTTAAATGAAATTACCGCCGCTAAAAATATACTAGAAAAAGTAATAGAATCAGGTTTTCCTATATCATTAGACGATTTCGGAACCGGTTATTCAACCTTTTCCTATTTGCAGGACCTTCCGGTCAGCCAGATTAAAATCGATGCCAGATTTGTAAAAAATATTCTGGAAAGCAACAAAAATCTGGCAATTATCGCGGGTATTATAACGACTTCAAAAATATTGGGCATCGAGGTAATTGCCGAAGGCGTGGAAACAATGGAAGCCGCCCAACTTTTATTTACCCTCGGCTGTAATAATATCCAGGGTTATATCGCGTCGAGGCCCGTTCCGTTGGAAAAACTCGAAACATTTAATAAAAATTTTAAATTTGACGCCGTATGGCCGGAGCTTGCGCTGCCGTTCCAAAAAAAGCACTACGAATTGATAGGGCTTTATACCATACCTCTGCACCATAATATACGCGTTCTTCAGATAATAGAAACGCTTAACGAGCCGGGTAAACAAGATACTTACGCTATGATCGCAAAAAATTTATCCGACCCGGAAAGCTATAAGAAATGCCAGGTAGGAATTTGGTACGAAAGCTTAAAAAAGAACGATTTAATTAAAAATGCCCCGGAATTTATCGAACTTGGAATACTTCATAAGGATGTTCACGATTTTGGATACGGGCTTATTAAAAGAAAAAAGAAACTAAGCGAAGAAGAAGAAAACCTGCTGCTTGATAAATCTAAAAAAATAACGCGCTTGATTATGGATTTAATTGCCAGAGTAAACGAAAAATAAATTTTGCTCCTTCCCGGTTCGTTTCAAAACTTCCCGATTTGACCTCGTTACACTTTTCATCCATAACAAAATACTCTCATTTATCGCAGGCGCATGTAAGACAGGCAGTATCGGTTTTGGATAAAAAGTGTGTGATATTTTTTTCTGTGATATTTTTTTTGACAATATATATTTAAAGTGATAATTAATATTGTATAAATCCTAAAAGCACGCATAATAATGAAGATTATTTATATAAATAGATTATGTTTGTTTCATTAAAAACTGATTTATTAGTGAGAACAGTTTTAAATAATCCGGACGGATACCTAAAAAAAAAATTAGCAAGGTATCTTCGACGGGCTAAGAAATAATTTAATAAATTTATATATAAGCGCGAAAACGTTAATTAACGGTATATTAACATATTAACGTTTAATTGATTATAATATTATAACAAGTTCAATTAATAATCTAAAAGATTTAGGAGGTTATTATGGACATTAAAACTTTATTTGGGAAATCCCGCAAATCTTATGCTTTAATCCTTACATTGTTAGTTCTTGCCGTTCCTTTGACGTTATCCGGCTGCGTCGGGGGAGGAGGCGGGTC
>JAJZYP010000139.1 GCA_021798015.1 bacterium | reverse complement strand
GGGCTGTCGTTCCGGCGTCCATTTCGCCCTTCTCGTCGTCCGTTTGGGTATAGACGTAATGCCATTGCGAGCCGGAATTTTTAACGTCTTCTATAAGTTTTTCGACGTCCTCCCACTGCAAAAGACCTGAAAAAGCCACGGTGTCTGCTTTATAAGGCATATTCCCCCTCCTTTTTATTTTTCTACATTATCATTATTTAAAATATTGAACATGCAGTTAATTTTTTTAAATGATTATAATTCCTTATGTTATCTTCACTAAAAAATTATAACATAAAATTAAATATAAAATTTTTTTTATATGATATAATTATAATCAAAATAGGATTTATAAGGCAATTATAAATATAAAAATTCGATTAAGTAATTATATATGTAAAATTAAATTTAAAAAATAAATAATAAAAATAATGAGAAAAATTAATTTTTTAAAAAAAATAGACGCGTGGCAGTTGGGAATATTCGTAGTAGTAATAAGTTTATTTTCGGTGATACTGTCTTTAATTCTTTTGTTCATGGACTATAAGCACCCGAATTTGTGGGAGGCGCGCGGCGAAGTCAGCGCTTCGCTTACTTCTTCCCTTGCGGTGCTTGCAGCCGTCATAGCTATATTTATAGGTTTGAGAGTGCAATCAAGCGAACACAAAGCGACAGAAGATATAAAAACCGATTTAATAGAAATTAACGGACTCCTTAACAACTTGATTTCTATTTTTACGGTTATTAAAGCCAATTATAATTCCGAAGCGAAAATTATAAAAAGCTTGGATCTTTCTCCTCTTAAAGATACTTTAAACAGATTTTTGATTTCTTCGACGTATTTCGGCCTGACCTATTATTTTTATATTAATCAGGAAAAAACGAAATATTTCTTCAGGATTTTCGCTCTGGATTTAACCTATATACAATTTTTTTTGAGCATGCAGGGCGAAGGCAGGGATGTAAGTAAGCTAACTATTCCGGAGCATGCGATTGCCGAGGTGCGCACGGCATTGAACGGACTTAAAGAAAAAGATATAGAAGAAATAGCATCTTATATGTCATCGTCCTTGATAAAATTAATCGAAAAAAATAACGAGATAATGAACGAAAATCCGTTAATAAAATTATTTCAGGAATTAATGGAAGAAAAAGTTTCCGATAATATTTTTTCGGTAGATACGGTAAAAGCGGAAGAACTTATATCGGGCATAAACAACGTTGAGCTTAAAAACAATTTGACCGAGATTTTAGATAAAGCAAAAAATAACGACGACGAGTCTAAACTTCTTTTAAACACGGTTATAGAAAAATTTTCTCTTTATAATAAATAATAATTAGGAGAAAACAATGGCGCAGAATTTTTCCACAAGAGTTTTGCCTTCGGACTTTAAATTTCTATCCGAATTATTTTTTGACCTAAGATGGACATACAACCATAAAGCAGATGAAATTTTTAAAGCGCTCGACCCGTATTTATGGGATTTAACTCATAATCCTTATCCGGTAATTCAAACCGTTCCGTTAGATCATTTAAACCAACTTAAAGAAGGGCGGGAATTTTTGACAAATCTTAACGGAATAAAAGAAGAATGGAAAAAATTAGATAATTCACCTAAATGGTTTGATGAAAAATATCCTAATAATAAAATAAAAAATATAGCCTATTTCAGCATGGAATTCGGATTAGACGAATCTCTGCCTCTTTATGCGGGCGGACTCGGAATTCTGGCCGGAGATTTTTTGAAAACTGCCGAAGATATGGGTGTTCCCGTTATAGGCATAGGTTTGTTATACCAGAAAGATTATTTTCATCAAATAGTTGACAGTTACGGAATGCAGAATGAAGTATATCCTTATAACGACCCGCATGCTCTTCCCATTTCTCCTCTTAGGGACAAATCAGGAGAATGGATAAGAATAGTAGTGGATTTGCCGGAAAGAGCCGTGACTTTGAGAGTCTGGTACGCTAAAATCGGAAAAACCAGATTATTTTTTTTGGATTCTAATATCCTTTTAAATCTTCCTATTGATAGAGGAATAACAGGGGACCTTTACGAATCCGGCAGGGAAGTCAGGTTGCTTCAGGAGATGGTTTTAGGTATAGGGGGTTTTAAACTGCTTAAAACATTAAATATTGATTTTAATTTATGCCATTTAAATGAAGGCCACGCCGCTTTTGTAGTTTTAGAAAGAATATACGACTGGATGAAGACAAATAATTCCGGAAATTTTTACGAAGGACTTGCTTCTACAAGAGCCGGGAACATTTTTACAACACATACCCCTATAGCTGCCGGATTCGATTTATTTGACTCGTCGCTTATAGGACATTATCTGCATTCTTACATTAAGCGGTGCAATATAAACGTTGACGACTTTTTAAAATTAGGCAGAAAAAATCCTGACGATACCGCTGAACCGTTTAATATGGCTTATTTGGCAATCAGAGGATGCAATTATGTGAATGCAGTAAGCAAAATTCATGAAAAAGTAAGCAAAAATTTATTTGCGGATTTATTTCCAAGATGGCCGATAGATGAAATCCCGGTCGGCCATATTACAAACGGAATCCACACGCCCACATGGATTTCTGAAATATCCGACGATTTTTGGACTAAATTTTCAAAAGGACTGCCCAATCATGAAAAATTTTCGCGAGAAAATTCAGAATTTATTTTACAAGCATCCGATTCAGAAATATGGGAATTTAAAATGAAGAATAAACTTTATATGATAGACGAGATTCAAAAACATATGAATAAAATGCAGGTATGCTGTAATTTGACCAAAAAACGGTTATTCCTAGACCCTAATGCTATGTATATAGGCATAGCCCGAAGATTTGCGGAATATAAAAGGCTTAATTTACTGCTGTTTGATAAAAACAGATTAAAAGGCATTCTATCCAACAATGATTATCCGGTAATTATATTAATAGGAGGAAAGGCTCATCCAAGCGATAATAGCGGAAAAGAATATATTAAAGAATGGATAGAATTCGCTTCGGATATGCAGGTTAACGATAAAGTATATTTTTTGCTCGATTACGACATGGATATTGCACAAAAACTGACGGGCGGTATAGATGTCTGGCTTAACTGTATGAGAAGGCCTTTAGAAGCAAGCGGTACAAGCGGAATGAAGATTCTTTCAAACGGGGGTTTGAATTGTTCTATATTAGACGGCTGGTGGGGTGAAGCATACAATGATAACGTGGGATGGAAAATAGGAGAAAAATCTGAAACATTGCAATATTTTAACGATGACGCGGCCGATGCAGAATCCCTTTACGGTGTATTGGAAAGAAATATTATACCCGAATTTTTTAACAGGGATAAAAACGGCATATCCGTAAAATGGGTGCAAAAAATTAGGCAAAGCATGGCGGACTTAACACCTGCTTTTTCTACTTACAGAATGATGAAAGAATATATTGAGCAAGCCTATCTGCCTTTGTCTGAAAATTATGAAAAAAGAAATGCTGAAAACAGCAAGTTGTCGAAAGAAATAGTCGAATGGGAAAACAGATTGAGTTCTAACTGGGAAGGGATACATTTTGCAACGCCTATATTTGAAAAAACGAACGATATTTATAACGTGAAATGCACGGTATGGCTCGGCGCAATCGAACCTGAAGACGTAAAGGTTCAGATTTATAGAATTTTAAACGGAAAATCTTTTATTACGGATATGAAAATCTCTAAAATTATTAAAGGAGCCATAAACGGGTTTGTTTATGAATCTGACATACCCGCGTTAATTTCCGAGATAGATTATACAATAAGGGTTATTCCCAACCATCCCGATGTAGTAGCGCCGCTCGAATTTAACGGTATATTATGGCAAAAATAAATTGCATCCGGCCTTAATTAAAAATATTATATAATTTAGTATATAATATTTTATATTTTGCTTGACTATATAAAAAAATTTTTATATACTTAAAATATACTATGATAGTATATGTCTTAATCGTGCATGATTAAATAATTTTTGTTTAACAAAAAATTTATTATTTTAATTTTTATTAAATTGAATTAAACGAGGAGGTATAAATGTCCGGAAACAATATGGGTTCCTGCGGATGCGGGTCGGGAAAAGCTAA
>JAJZYP010000026.1 GCA_021798015.1 bacterium | reverse complement strand
ACTGCGAAATCCTCTCCTTTTTAAAGGAGAGATATATTTTTATCCGTGTTTTAAAAAACAAAGTTTTTTAACGGATAAAAATGGCAGACTATATGTATTGATTTTAATTATTTATTGCTTGTTCATTGTAATTTTGATACAAAATCGGGGTTTTTATTAAAAGCGTTGTCTAGTTAAGTTAATACTTATCTCGTAATAATAATTTTTATTAAAAATGTTACTAATATAAGCGAAACAAAGATAAAAGGTAATAATACCACCATAATAGACCTTGGAGTTGATAACTCGTTAGTCTCTTTAACCCCTATTACCATCAATACCGAAAACCATGTTGCAGATATATTATATCCGAAAATAGGAAATATGGAAAAAAATCCGACCCCTGAAGAATAACAGATTATTCTAAAAGTATTTTTTATTCCATTCTTCCCACCCATCAGCATAATAAAACCGTGTATTATAATAGTTAATAATATTAAAAGTATTGTAAATAAAATTCCCAGCAATAACAAAAGAAAAATGATCCCTACTACGATAAAAAAATCTATTGTATTTTTATTGGTAAAAAAAAGGGGTATCTTCGGTAAAATTGCATAATTTTTGTAAAAACCTATTTTAAAAAAGAAAATATCCCAAAAAAAAGAAAACACTATGTTGATATATGTGAATATTACCGCATAAAAATATGGATGTAAAATTCCATTATTGTTTTCGGTATTTAATTCTTTAAAGAAAACTTCCGGTGTAAAAAGAGACTTTTTCCATGTCAAAAATAATGCTTTTAAGAAACCTGTTTCTTTTATTTTATCAAAATCAACCATTATCCCTCTCTCCTTTCATTTTATTTATATCCCCTCTTTATTAAGTTTATAGGTTATGCTATCTGCTAAAGCCTGATAAGAAGCCTCGATTATATTTTCCGACACCCCAAGGGTAGTCCATTTATCTTCCTTATCTGACGATTCTATTAATACTCTGACATAAGATGCCGTTCCAAATTTAGTTCTATTACTAATTACCCTGACCTTAAAATCGGTTAACCTCATTTCGTTTAATATCGGATAAAACTTTATAAGGGCTTTTCTTAAAGCATTGTCAAGCGCGTTAACAGGTCCGTCTCCCAGCGCAACGGTATGTTCCGTCTTTCCCTGAACCTCTATCATAACCACAGCCTCGCTAAAAATATTATTCTCTAAAGATAGTGGCGGAGAATTGATATGAGAAAGATTTGCGGAATTAAGCGGATTCTTTTCCGTATTTACCCGAAATGCAAGCAGTTTAAAGTAATTTTTTGTCTTTTTTGATAAATATTTATCCATAAATATTTTAAACGAACCGTCGGCGCTTTCAAAATCAAAACCCCCCCCTTCAAGTTCTTTTATTCTATTAAGCAGTTCTGTTTCTTCCGAAATCGTAAGTTTACTTAAATCTATCCCCAGTTCTTTAGCCTTTGCTTCGATATTGCTTTTACCCGATAAATCCGATATTAAAAACCTTCTATTATTGCCTACGCTTATTGGTTCTATATGTTCATAAGAGGAAGGATTTTTGAGCACCGCATTGGCATGCATTCCAGCTTTATGGGCAAATGCGCTTTCCCCGACATAAGGCATATTTTTAACGGGCATATTGTTAGATATCTCATCAACTAAACGGCTTACTTTAACAAGACCTTTAAGCTTTTCTTTTCCTATAACATTAAATCCCAATTTTAATTCTAAATTTGGGATTATAGATGAAAGATTGGCATTTCCTGTTCTTTCCCCGTACCCGTTTATAGTCCCCTGTACATGCCTTATGCCGGGCATGATCGCGGCAATAGTGTTTGCAACGGCGCAATCGGTATCATTATGGGTATGTATTCCCAGCATAGACAAATCCATCTTGTAATAATATTTAAGCTTTTCAATCACTTTTGATATTTCATGAGGTAAAAAACCGCCGTTTGTATCACACAAAACAACTTTATACGCTCCAGCCTCTAAAGCAATTTTTATCGTATTAACGGCATATTCCTCATTATGTTTAAAACCGTCAAAAAAATGTTCGGCATCAAAAAATATCTTTTTCCCTGATGTTTTCAGGAAATTAACGGAATCCGCTATGATGTCTAAATTTTCGTTTAACGATATTTTTAAAACACTTTTGACATGTAAATCCCAGGATTTTCCAAAAATAGCGGTATAATCTACTAAAGTTTTGCCTAATTCCTGTAAATTAGTATCATCTTTTGCCGCCGTATTTTTTCTTTTTGTGCTTCCAAATGCCACTAATTTAGAATTTTTAAATCTTTTTTTTGCCGCAAGTTCAAAAAATTTTCTATCTTTCGGATTAGATGCCGGAAATCCGCCTTCTACAAAGTGTACCCCTAACTCATCCAGAATATCCGCAATCATCAATTTGTCGTCTATCGATAAAGAAAACCCCTCCCCCTGGGTTCCATCCCTTAATGTCGTATCATAAACTTCGATGGATTCTCTTTTTTGATAATCGCTGTCATGTTTCATCATATAAAAATTTACCCGCCCGACCCCCGCTATCTTTACTTTTTTCCGAGATTAAAAGCCTCGTGCAGCACCCTCGTAGCAAGCTCGGCATATTTTGCATCGATAACGCATGATATTTTAATTTCCGATGTTGAAATCATTATTATATTAACATTTTCCTTAGATAAAGCTGAAAACATCGTTGAAGCCGTCCCGTAATGATTCTTCATGCCAACCCCTATAACCGATATTTTGGCAATCTTATCGTCGCTAATTACCTCTTTTGCGTTAAGCTCTTTTGCAACATGGTTGGTTATATCTATTGCCTTTGTTAAATCCTTTTTTGAAACGGTAAACGTCAAATCGGTTAATCCTTCTACGGATATATTTTGAATAATCATATCAACTACTATATTTGCGTCCGATATTTTAGAAAAGATTTTTGCGGCAATCCCCGGTTTATCGGGAATACCCCTTATAGATATTTTTGCTTCCGTCTTATCGCACGCGACGCTCGATACCTGCAATTCTTCCATATTTTCCTCGTCTCCTAAAAATTTGATTTGAGTTCCGGGACCTTCTATAAATGTCGATTTTACAAACAAATTTACCTTATATTTCATTGCAAATTCGACAGACCTGATCTGCAATACCTTTGCCCCTAAACTTGACATCTCTATCATTTCATCGAAATAAACCACATCGAGCCTTTTGGCATCCGGCACAATCTGAGGATCGGCTGTATAAACACCATCCACATCCGTATATATATCGCATCTATCGGCTTTAATGGCGGCAGCCACCGCAACGGCCGTAGTATCTGAACCGCCCCTTCCCAAAGTGGTAATAAATCCATTAGAATCTATCCCCTGAAAACCGGCGATAACAACAATTTTACCGTTTTTAAGCCCCATTCTTATATTATGGTCATCCACGTTAGATATTCTTGCCTTTCCGTGCGACTCATCCGTTGTTATTCTTATTTGATGACCGAGAAGCGGGACCGCATTGTAACCCTCGTTCCTTAAGGCTATGGAAAGTAGTCCCGAACTTATTTGCTCCCCGCTCGATATAATCATATCCGTTTCCATATCTTCATATTTTCCGCCCATTTTTATTGCCAAATCTAAAAGCCTGTTGGTTTCGCCGCTCATGGCGCTTACCACAACCACCACATCGTTATTATTTTCCTTTTCTTTTATAACCCGTTTTGCCACTTGCTTAATCTTTTCTATACTGCCCATCGATGTTCCGCCAAATTTTTGAACAATCAGCGCCATAAATTTATTATCCTTTTTATGAAGGCATTATTAGCCTTGTATAATTTTATAACTTCTTACTTTTCCTTACTTTTCCTTGCCGTTCTCGGATTAACCTTATGAATCGCCTCGCCGATTGAATCAAGCGAAGCTTCTGGAACAATCTCTGAAAGCGTTGGATGGGAATGAATTGTTGCTTCTATATCAAAAACCGTTCCGCCAAAATGCATATAAGATGCTATTTCTGCAACTAATTCGGGAATATCTGCTCCGCTTCCGGTAGCACCCAAAATTCTTTTGGATTTTTCGTCCACTATAACCTTTAAAAACCCTTCACCCTCTTCCATAGCCAGCGCCATTCCGTTTGCCGCATATGAAAAACGGCCGACATTATAATTCAAATCTTCCAGACCTTTATCCCCCTCTCTTAGACCAACCGTTCCAATAGGCGGGTTTGTGTATATCGACCATGGCAATACCGAATAATCCTTTTCTTTAACGGTACCCGCAATATTATCAGACGCTATAATTCCATCATAAGAGGCTTTATGCGCCAGCATCGGTCCGTCTATTATATCACCACAAGCATAAATGCCCTTTACATTAGTCTCGTTATGGCTATCAACCTCTATTTTACCCCTTTTATCCATTTTAACGGCTAACCCTTTTAGACCCAATCCATCCGTATTTAATTTTCTTCCGATGGAAACTAAAATTTTATCCGCCGTAAATTTTTCTCCGCTTTTTAAAGAAACTACCGCCCCCTTTTTTCCTTCAAACGGCGTGATACTTCCAACCTCCCGTGACGTCATAATATCTATATTGCGAGATTTAAAGTTTTTTTGAACAAATTTTGAAATATCTTTATCTTCCGTAGATAATATGGAAGGTAAAAGTTCTATCATTTTAATATCTGCGCCAAACTCATTAAAAATATTGGCAAACTCGCAGCCGATGACCCCAGCTCCGATTATAATTAAAGATTTTGGTATCTCTCTTAACTCAAGAATTTCATCGGATGTCATTATATTTTTATGGTCTATATTAAAAGACGGTATCATAAGCGGCGACGAACCGGTGGATATAATTACATTATTTGCGTATATTTCGGTTTTTAATCCGTCTTCGGATGTTGAAGTTAATACAAAACCTGAATTATCGTTATTTTTACCGATAATTTTTCCCGTACCGTTAAAAACCCTGACATTTCTTGCCTTTAAAAGTTTTTCGACTCCTCCGACTAAGGTTGAAACAACATGTTCTTTGTAATCTATTATATCATTATAATTAACGCTGTATCCAACTACCGAAAATCCATATTCAGGCTTTTTGAGTTTGCTTAAATATTTTGCCTTTGAATATATTACCTTTGTCGGAATGCATCCTTTATTAAGACAGGTGCCCCCAAATTTTTCTTTTTCGATTATGGCGGTAGATAGTCCGTTAATAGCAGATTTTAGAGCGCTTACATATCCGGCTGGACCGCCGCCGACAACACAAACATCAAAATTATCCAATAATAACTCCTTCCGATATAAAATTTTCTTTTTTATATTTTTTATAAAACTTTTTCTATTTTTATATGCCTTTTATTTTGAAAATTTTCACCGCTTTCCCTTTTTTCTTCCTTATAAGGCGTAATACTTACCTCATAATAATTGCCTTCCACATATCTTTTATAATCTATAGAAATTTTATTTGCCCATTCGGCGATAGTTATTACTTCCTGCGCCAGAGAATCAAAAAACCCGCAATTTTCCAGTTCATCAAGCAATTTTAGCCGATAAAAATCAAAATGATTAATAACTGCATTGCAATTATAACTATTCATAATAGTATAAGTCGGGCTTAAAATATAATCTTTTTTATCCTTATCTGTGCAAAAAAAGTTTACTATTCCGGATGTAAATTTTGTTTTTCCGGCGCCCAAAGGTCCTGTTATGGACACAAAATCAAACGGCTTCAAATTTCCGGCAAATTCTATAGCTATCATTTCGGTTTTTTGGGGCGAATTTGATTGGAATTCCGGCATTTTTATTGTTCCGTCTTTTCCGTCTTTTCTGAAGACATCGATTTAATAATATCATACCTTGAGATTACGCCGATAATCTCCATACTTTTATTTACCACGGGAATGGAATAAAACTTTTTGTCGGCCATTACCGTAGCAATGTTATGTATATCTTCATCTTCTTCCACAAAAAATACATTTTTATTCATTATATCCTTTATTTTTGTTGCAGTTATTTTTTGCACATCCTCTTTAAAGTGTTTAGAACCCCCTAGATAAAAAATGCTGTCGAAAATTGTAAAAACCGTGGGTATGTGAAGATTCACATCCTGATATACAAGATCGGTTTCGGATACTATTCCAGTCAATTTTTTATTTCCGCCTATTACAGGAATTGCGTTTATTTTATATTTTAAAAATATATCCGCCGCTTTTTTTATTTCATCCTCTTCGCCCACAACAATAACATTTTTTGTCATTATGTCTTTTGCCTTAAGCATGGTCGCCCCTCTTATTAATTTTAATTATTAATGTTAATAAATTTTTACTTTGCACTAACATTCAAGATTTTAAGATTTAACATTCACACAAGGTTTTTTAACTTCTTCACCGCATAAGGAATATTATTGGCAATTTCTGCGGCTCCAACACCAAAATCGCCATATCTTAAACTTAAGTCTCTCGCAGAATAGACAATTAAATAAGAGGCGGCTCTCATCGCGTTATATAAAGGTATTCCCTGGCAGGCAAACGAACCTGCAAGACCGCTTAAAACATCGCCGCTTCCGCCGCTTGCCATAACAGGAGAATGTTTAACCTGCACACTCACATCTATACCGTTTTTATCAAAAATATACATACTTGAACCCTTAAGAATTAAATATACCCCAAACTTCTTTACAAAATCTAATCCGACTTTCAGCGGATTTTTTGCTATAATTTTCCTGCCTACCCCGGTCAACCTTTCCATTTCTTTAAAATGTGGGGTTAATACGATATCGTTTTTACCTTTAATATCCTTTAAAATACCTAAATCTTCCGATAAAATATTTAAAGCATCTGCGTCAAGAATTATCGGAACTTTTATATTAGTTAGCAGCCTGTGTAAAAATAATTTAGTTTCCGCATTTAAACCAACGCCGGGACCGATTACGACTGCGGTTTTACCTTTTAACGCATTATCAAGTATGTCTATGGCACTCTTTTCCGTAAAAAATCCTTCGCCATTGTCAAAAGCCGGGTATGTCATAATCTCCGTTGTTTTTACTTCCATAATGTCATTTAATTTTGACGGAATTGCCGCCGTTACAAGACCAGCCCCACCCTTAAATCCTGACAGAGATGCCATATACGCCGCCCCGCTTTTCCCATAACTTCCCGCAATAACAAGCAAATGACCGTAGTCAAATTTTGTGGCGGTCGGCTTTCTCTCGGGTAGATAAGATAAAATATCCTCTTCCGATAATATTTCAATCTTGGAACAATGCTCTTCGAGCAGCGTTTTAGGCTGATTTATATCGATTAAAATTATCTTTTCATCTAATAAAAGCTTTTCCCCTTCGTTAATATAAAAGCCAACCTTCAAGCCTCCAAAGGTAAAAACCTTCTTTATATTATTTTTTATAGCGGCGCCCATAAATTCTCCAGTATCCGAGTTTAAGCCGCTTGGAACATCAATGCAAATAATATCTAATCTGCCTGTTTCACTTTTTTTATTTATTAAATCTATAATCTCCTTAAAAAAGCCGTTTATTTCCCTGTTTAATCCGACACCGAAGATTGCATCGACAACGATTTCCGTATCTTCAAGAATATCGGATAATTCCGGTAGACGCCCACTTTCCGAGATTTCTACGATTTCGGCGCCTAAATTTATTAAAATATCTAAGTTTGCTCTGGCTATCCCTTTGTATAAATCTTTATTTGCCAAAATTATAGTTTTTACATTAAATCCGCCGTTAAAAAGATAACGGGATAAAACGAACCCATCCCCGCCGTTATTGCCCTTACCGCAAATAATAATTATATCCGCCTTTTTTAAAAAACTTTTATCGTATAGTTTTAATAGCTCTCTATAACATCCGCCTCCCGCATTTTCCATCAATATGCTTTCAGAATATCCAAAAACAGAGTAGCTTTCTTTATCTATTTTTTTTAAATTTTCGGAAAAATATAATTTCATTTTATTTTTATATATTTCATATCCATTCAATTATCACAAAAGCGCAGGCAAATTCGCTTTCATGGGTTATACTGAGACTCACAACATCAAACCTTTTTTTAAACTTTTTAGAAATTAAATCTCTAAGGCTTTCGTCAACCTTGATATAAGGTTTTCCGCTTTTTTCATTTAAAACCGATATTTTATTAAACGGTATAGAAAAAAGGCCAGCACCTATTGCCTTTAAAAAAGCCTCCTTTGCCGCAAAAAATCCCGCCGCCTTTTGAGCTGCTCTTTTTTCATTTTTACTTTTTATTTCCCATATTATTTTATGCTCTTCTTGAGAGAAAACTCTTTTAAAAAATTTTTCCTCTCGCAAGTAAAGTATTTCCTTTAATTTTTCTATTGAAACTAAATCTACTCCAATCCCTTCTATCAATTTTTGACCTCTCCCGCGCTTTTTAATTTTGAAAATTCTGCGGATTTTATTATTTTTACCATCTCTTTTACAGCCGTTCCAAGTCCAACAAACAACGAATGAGAAATAATAGAAAAGCCGATATTAAATTCAAAAATACCGTCAAGAATAGCTATATTATATATATTTTTATAATCCAGGCCATGCCCTGCATTTACCTTTAATTCAACTCTTGCAGCTAAATTTATAGCCTCTTTTATCCTCTCAAGCTCAACCGACTTTTCTTTTAGGCTCATTTTATTCGCATAGCTTCCCGTATGAATCTCGATAAAGTCAAATCCACCTTTTTTAGCGGCCTCTACCTGTTTTAAATCCGGTTCTATAAATGCCGATGTAGAAATATTTTTAAACCTGAATTCTTTATTTATTTCTTCATATTTTTTTATATCATTTAAAACATTAAGACCACCTTCCGTTGTAAGTTCCTGCCTTCTTTCAGGAACAAGGGTAACACTTCTCGGCATAATTTCCAGAGCTATTTTTATTATACCGTCTTCCGCCGCCATTTCTAAATTAAGCCTTTTTGTTAATGAAGATATTAACCTTACATCCTCATCCCTTATATGCCTTCTATCCTCTCTCAAATGACAGGTTACATTAAACGCTCCTGCTTCCAGCGCCACGAAAGCCGCATGAACGGGAGAGGGAAAAATCTCACCCCGCGCATTCCTGAGTGTTGCCACATGATCAATATTAACGCCAAGTTCCATATTATATTACTTATACATCATTATTATTTTTAAAATACTTTTCTATTTCTTCTTTAATTTCTGAGCCGATTTTATTTATCTCGTCATAATTTTCGCCTTCCAAAAGTACTCTCAAATAATTTTGGGTCCCTGAATATCTCACAAAAATCCTTCCCCTGTTTTTTAATATTTCGTTGAAGTAAGTAATCTTTTCTTGCACCTTCCGAAGTTCTTTGATGTCTTTTTTATATGGCACATCAATATTAAATAGGGTTTGCGGGTAGGGAGTAAAAATCTTTCTTAATTGTGAAAGAGGCATGCCGGATTTTACCATAACAGCCAAAAGTTTTAAAGCGGATATTATGCCGTCCCCTGTGTTAATATCGTCTAAAAATATAATATGTCCAGACTGCTCTCCACCCAAATTATATCCGTCTTTAAGCATCTTTTCCATAATATACCTATCGCCGACATCCGCATAAACGGTTTTAATCCCGTGCTTTTTTAACAACAGTTCAAGAGCTATATTAGACATAGGAGTTGTAACAACCCCGTCATTTTTCAATGAACCCCCTTCCTTCATATGTAAGGCACATATGGCAAGAAATTCGTCTCCAAAAAGAATCTCTCCATTTTCATCGCAAAAAATTACTCTATCGCCGTCTCCGTCAAAAGCTAAACCAATATCGGCACCGTTTTTTTTGACTAAAGAACTTAAATTTTTAGGATACATAGAACCGCAATTTTCATTGATATTCAAACCATTCGGATTAACACTGTCCAATATTACATCTGCCCCCAGTTCCTCAAAAACCTCCGGGGCAGCCTTGTAAGTTGCTCCATTAGCGCAATCTATAACCATTTTAAGACCACATAGTGTTAAATTTTTAGGAAAAGATAGTTTGGCAAAAATGACATATCTGCCAATAGCGTCATCAATTCTGTGTGCCTTCCCAATGTTTATCCCCGTAGGCACTGCCTCCTCTAAACTTCGTATTGATGAAAAAAATAACTCCTCTATTTGCCGTTCTACTTCGTCATCAAATTTACATCCGGTACTGTCAAAAAACTTAATGCCGTTATCGTAAAACGGGTTATGGGATGCTGAAATTACCACGCCTGCGTCGGCTCTCATACTTGAAGTTATAAAGGCAACCCCGGGGGTTGGCATAGGACCTACCAAATAAACATCCGACCCCATAGCACAGATACCGGATGAAAGCGCTGTTTCCAACATATAGCCTGAAATCCTGGTATCCTTTCCTATAACTATTTTTAGTTTTTTCCCACGGGACTTTAAAACCGTAACTAAAGCCATTCCCAGTTTTAAAGCAACCTCAGGGGTTAAGGGATATTTATTTGCCTGCCCCCGAACACCATCGGTGCCAAATAATTTTCTCATATTTCCTACACCTTCTTTCCCTGTTATCTTTGTGTTCTTTCTATCGTTATTTTATTAATTTATTTGGCTTAACGATTGTAAGGCTGACATTGACCTTTTTATTATACAAAATTTTTACCAATTTTGTGGGTTTTCTTAATGAGACCATTAACAATTTACCCTTTTTATAATGACTTAAATCTATATTCCGAGTGGTGATAACCGAAAGATGACTGACTACATCTTTAGGGCCTTCAACCTTGATATATTGCGGAAAGACATTGATATTTTTTAAATAATAACCATCTTTAAGTTTTCCGGTAGTTATCGGCAACACCTTTATATATCTTATAATAACCCTGCTAATCATAACGGGTATTATCTTTGGATGTATACTTATTACCCTTATACCTGAAGGAAGGTCTAAATAAGATCCGCTTAATACGATGGTATTCTTTTTACTGAGGAGAGGACTTCCGTTAATTTGAAAGACAATTTTTTTATTTAATTTTGCTAAAGCGATTCTTGAGCCGCGCAATTTAATATGAATATTTTTAGGCAATATGTTGCTTATGGCGTAACCCTTTGGAAGTGAATGAATAACCAATCCTGCGGTATATACGGCATCGTGTTTTTTGCCGCCGATTACATAAGCCCAGATAATAATGGCAATACACAAAGAAAGTATCTTTATCCAAAAATTTTTTTTAAATAAATTTTCTATATTTTTATTCATTTATTTTTCGTTAGCCTTTCCAAATAAAAGTTCATAGATTGTTTTTATCAAAGGTTGTTTATACTCTTGCTGGTAATTTAGATTTTTCAGAAGACTATTCCTTAAATCATCACTGCTTTTAATTTTTTCAACATTTTTAGGCTGTACAACCGTAATATTTCCTGTTTCTTCCGAAATTACTATTGAAAGGGCATCGGAAAGTTCTGAAAGTCCAATTGCTGCCCTGTGTCTTGTGCCAAATTTTTTATTTATACCTTCGTCTGTCGATAAAGGTAAATAACAAGCGGCTGCCGCTAATTTTCCTTTTTGAATAATAGCCGCGCCGTCATGAAGCGGCGAGGGAGGTGTAAAAATGCTTATTAAAAGTTCTTTCGAAACAATAGAATCGAGTTTAGTCCCTATTTTTAAATAGTCACCCAAAAAGACGTTTCTTTCAAAAACTATAATTGCTCCGATTCTTTTCGATGCTAATTCAAAAACAGCCTTTGAAGTTTCTTCTATAAGACCAACCCTTTCTAATTTGTTTTGCGCAACGGCAAACGGGTTTTTTCCAACCTCTATTAAACCTCTCCTTATCTCGTTTCTAAAAAGAACAATTATTACTATAATAATCGAACTCAAAAAATTTCCGAATATATACTCGGTGGCATAAAGTTTAAGAATAACGGAAATTAAAAATACAGCAAAAATTATTAAAAGCCCGACCAATACTTGGAACGCACCGGTTCCTTTAATAAGTATTATTACCCTATAAATAATAAAAGCGACTATTATTATATCTAATATATCTAATATATCACGCCATCCAAAGCTTTGTAAAAGAGAAATCATTTTATAATTTTTATATTTTTAATTAATTTTTTATTTTATCCAACATGGCAAAAGCCAGTGCCGTTTGTCTAACATCATGAACCCTTACGATATCTACCCCTTTTAACTTCATATACGATGCAATGGCGATATTGCCGTTTAAAACATCATTTTTATGCTTTCCTGTCACGGCATTAATAAATGATTTTCTTGAAACCCCGCACAAAAGGGGTAGTCCCAAGGATTTAAACGATGTAATGCCCGATAAAACATTATAATTATCGTTCACACTCTTTGCGAAGCCAAAGCCTGGATCTATAATTATATTGTCTCTGCTGTAGCCTTTTTCTTCTAAATATTCTATCTTTTCATTAAAATATGTTAAAATATCATAAAAAATATCATCATAAGCCGTTAAACCCTTCTGCATAGTTTCCGGTGATTTTCCACGCGAATGCATAAGGATATAAGGGATCCCTGTTGCGGTTAAAACACCGCTCATACCTTCTTTATCATAAGTAAGACCTGACACATCATTGATAATAGATGCACCTGCCTTTAACGCTTCTATGGCAACCTTTGCCTTTCTTGTATCCACGGAAATTGGCAGTTTAACGGTTTTTGACAATTTGCGGATTACGGGGCATATCCTGTCTATTTCCATTTGTTCGTTAACTTTTGATGCCCCCGGTCTTGTTGATTCTCCGCCTATATCTATTATATCAGCCCCTTCTCGTTCCAAATCTAAACCCCTTTTAACGGCGTCATCCTCATTAAAATAGTCGCCTCCGTCAGAAAAAGAATCAGGTGTTACATTAAGTATCCCCATGATGTATGTTTTTCCGTTAAAAACAATATTACCTTTATTGGTTTTTAAGATTTTAGGATCTTTATTACCTGTATTATCTGTTGCGGCTAAAATATTTTCCAAATCTTTAGATAGTTCTTTTAATCCAAATTCCTGAGATTTTATTTTTTTGACGATAATTCTTAATTGAACCGGCGTCCCAAACAAAAGACTGTCCGATTTTATAATCTTTCCGGTAATGACATCTTTATGATTGGCAAGCTCCGCACCTATACTTAATGCTTCTTGTTTAAGTATATTTAATGCAGTTGAATTTATATTTTTGAGTTTAATAACGATAAATTTGAGCTTGTCCCCCATAATAATTCTGCCTGAATTGGACACGCCGATATTTATAAGTTCATTTGCGGCGTTTGAGGTATCAAAAATATCTACAAGATATGCTTGCATATTATACTTATTCGGGGATAGGTCTCAACATTCAAAATTTGCGTTAATTTGTGATTATGCGGGTAATGTTGGGACATGCCCTGTCTCACGCATATTAAAAGCTAAAATTATTCCTCAATGTCTAATCCCTCGCCGCTATCACCATCACCATCACTATTACTATTACTACTCAAGGTATCTTTACCACCGCTCTCATTGGATTTGTAATCCGGCTTATGAGTAATAATAATTTCATCTATTTCTTTGCCGTTTAGAGATTCTTTTTCGGTAAGTTTGTTAGCAAGGTCGTTTAGTATGTCGATATTTTGGGTAAGAATTTCATGTGCCCTTTTATGATTTTTATCAATAATGTCTTTAACTTCTTCGTCTATGACGATAGCCGTGGATTCGGAGTAGTCTTTATGCTGAGCAAATTCTCTACCGAGAAATATCTGCTCCTCCTTTTTTCCAAAGGTGATAGGTCCCAATTTTTCACTCATGCCCCACTCGCATATCATTTTTCTTGCGAGTTCCGTAGCCCTTTCAATATCATTGGAAGCGCCTGTGGTCATCTGATTAAAAGTAATTTCTTCCGCTGTTCTTCCGCCTAATAAAATTGCTATCTCATTTAACAGGTACTCACTGTCATAGTTATGTTTTTCATCGATAGGAAGCTGCTGTGTAAGTCCCATGGCCATACCCCTTGGAATTATCGTAACCTTATGAATAGGATCGCTTCCAGGAAGCATTTTGGCAACAAGGGTATGCCCCGCTTCATGAAACGCCGTTATCTTTTTCTCTTTTTCGCTTATAACCATACTTCTTCTTTCAGTGCCCATCATAACCTTGTCTTTAGCCTCTTCCATATCGCTCATTGTAACCGTAGATTCGTTTTTTCTCGCCGCAAGAAGCGCCGCTTCGTTTACCATGTTGGCTAAATCAGCCCCGGAAAAACCCGGTGTTCCTCTGGCTATCACCTTTAAATCGGCATCTTTATCTAATGGAATATCCTTAACATGAACCTTTAATATCTCTTCTCTTCCTTTTATATCGGGTTTTGGAACGACTACCTGCCTGTCGAATCTCCCCGGCCTTAAAAGCGCGGGATCAAGAACATCGGGCCTGTTTGTCGCCGCAATTAAAATAACGCCTTCATTAACTTCAAATCCATCCATTTCGACAAGAAGTTGGTTTAGCGTCTGTTCCCTTTCGTCATGACCACCTCCAAGTCCCGCACCCCTATGTCTTCCAACCGCATCAATTTCATCGATAAATATTATGCACGGCGCGTTTTTCTTCCCCTGGGCAAAAAGATCCCTTACCCTCGAAGCGCCCACTCCGACAAACATCTCCACAAAATCCGAACCGCTTATGCTAAAAAACGGAACGCCAGCCTCTCCTGCAATCGCTTTTGCAAGAAGCGTCTTACCTGTACCCGGAGGACCCACAAGCAAAACGCCGTGGGGTATCCTGCCGCCTAATTTGGTATATTTTTTTGGATCTTTTAAAAAATCCACTATTTCCGAAAGCTCTTGTTTTGATTCATCTATGCCTGCAACATCCTTAAAAGTTATTTTATTGGTGGAGTCGTTCATAAGCTTTGCCTTAGACCTTCCAAAAGACATAGCCTTTCCTGCGCCGCCCTGCATTTGCCTCCAGAAAAAATACCAGAAAGCAAAAAGAATAATAATCATTGGAAGCCAATCTATTAAAAAGCTTAAATACCACGGTGAAGCTGGTTTCGGCTTGGCGTCTATTGCGACATTATGTTTTTCGAGAAGGGTTATAAGCCCAGGATAGCTTGGGGCATATGTCTTAAATTTTTTACCGGATGTATAAACGCCGATTATATTATGGGATTCTATTGTAACGCTCTTAACCTTATTAGATTTTATATCTTTTAATAAAGATGAAAATATAACTTTTTGGATTTTTGGCGGATGATGATTTAACATGGTAAAAATAAAAATCATCAAAAAAATTACAAAAACCCACAACAAAAGGTTTTTTAGTCTTGAATTCAAATTGTTTTAACCTCCTTAAACTTTCTTATATATTATAACTATGGCATATTTATATAATTTTTTCAATAACTATTTGCTATCCTGCGCAATTGAGTTTTAAAGCAAGAATCCGTTTTTCGGATAAATTTAAATGAGCGCTTACTTAATAAACATAATACCCACATATTTAGTAGATTCCGTTATTTTTATGGTTTCGCTAATCAAATTAAAACTGACCCATGCTATTTCATCTTTAAACAGAATAATCGGTATAATTTTCCTTATTTTTACAGAAACTTTTTTGTCGATAAAATAGCTTTTTACTTTTTTATGTCCGCCGGCGCCCAAAGGTATAAATCTATCTCCTTCTTTAAATGTCCTTATTGTCACGGGAAACTTAAGTTTTTCAAAATCAAAATAAACAACATTGGGATGTGTTAATTTAATTTTTTTTATCAAAATATCATCTTTTATTTTAAGCGCATCTTCATTTTTAAGTTTTTTAATAAAAAACAATTTGCCTAACTCTGTTATCTTTATATTAGAAACCTCTTCATATTCTGTTTTATTTAATTCGTTTAATACATAAATATACCCGGGCACAGCCGTTAAATTAAAATTAAACGATTTAAAGGTTAGTTTATTATTTAACGAGGTATCCTCTATGTAAATATCGTCATATTCTCGCCTTACGTATATTGACTGTTTTATATTAAAATATGTATTAGGTTTTTTGCTTCTAATTAATTCAACAAATGCTTTAAAATTTGAATAGGAAATTATCGGTTTTTTTAAGAAAAAAGTTTCATCTACACTTCCACGACGCTGCCCTAAAGACAAAATGGAAATTTTTAGCAGCCTGTATAATAAAGCTTGATGTCTGTTTATTAAATCCTTTTTGTTAAAAACAATCCGCGACAATAAAGGATTTTCATTATTAGTTTCTGAGAAAAACAGTTTTGACTTATTATTAAATAAGTCTTTTGCAATACTGTTTATAAACTCGTCGTCGCTCTTTAAAATTGCAGATGTATTGTAAATTGTTTTTAAAAAGGATTTATTATGTTCTTTAAGTTGCGGAATTATATTTAGTCTTACGAAATTTCTAAAAATTTTTGTATCATAGTTTGTGTAATCCTCACTAAATTTAATAGAATTTTCAGCGGTAAACCTCAATATTTCTTCTTTGCTATGTTGTATAAGGGGTCTAATTATAATGCCGTTTTTCACGGGAATTCCTGCTATGGAGATGCTTCCCCCTCCGGTGGTCAGTCTCATAATGAAATTTTCGGCAAAATCGTCCAAATGATGTGCGGTAGCAATTTTTTCGGCGCCAAAATTCACAGCCGATTCAATTAAAAAGTTATATCTTAAAATTCTTGCAGACTCTTCAAGACTAATTTTTTTGATTTTTGCATAAGTTTTAACATTAATGCGTTGCGTATAAAACGGAAGGGAAAATTTTCCACATAAAGCGCTCACAAATGCAACATCCTTATCCGATGAAGCCCTTATTTCGTGGTCAAAGGATGCGCATGCCAGATTTATTCCAAAATAATGTCTTAATTCATATAGAGAATAAAGCAGAACAGTGGAATCAACACCTCCGCTAACGGCAACAATAACCCTGTCTCCGTATGACAAAAGCTCAAAATCAGTTACCGTTTTAGCCAATTTACTTAAAAAATAAGAACTAAATTTATCCACATAAACAATTATATATTTTTTCTAAAATTCCGGGGTAGAAAAACACATATATTTTATTTTTTAGAAACTTTAGAAACTATGGTAAAAGACGAAGAATACAGGGGAAGAACCTTTATGTCTTTAAAATCTAATTCTTTAAGCATCCGGATGGCAACCTCGGTAGAAACCCTTTCACATACAGGGGGTCCCATCACAGGATTTAAATCCTCTTTTTTCCAATCCAAAAGGAAGAAAGTTCCTGTATCCTTTAAAACCCTTTTTATCTCTTGAAGATAATTCAGCTTGTCTTCAATCTCGTGAAAAACATTTGCCAGTAAAAGAATGTCGGTTGAATTATCGGCAAGGGGCAAAAAAGATTCCTCGCATTTAAAGGATTTAACTTTGGAAAGATTTTCCTCAGTAATTTCTTTTTTGATATTAGCGTTAAATATGCCGAGCATCTCGTCGCTTACATCTAAAGCAAACAAAAGGATATTTTTATCCTGAAATCTTTTTATTATAGATAATGAAAAAAAACCGCTCCCGCAACCAACATCCGCGATAGTCACAGCCCCGGCGCTTTTCATATTTTTAAATGCCTCTTTTTCGATTTCGCCTATTAGAAGTTCCGGCGGCATTAGTTTATACCTTTCTTTCGAATTTAATCTTTTATGATTTGCAGGATCAAATTTATGCATCTTATTTCCTCTCGTCATTCCACCGGTAAATATTATTTTTATTTTAAGAGACACCCGAGACAGTGCTGTTTTCGAAAGAAATCTCGAAATAAGAACGTTTTTCAATCATGTTGTGAACGGGACATCTTTTAGAAACCCTTTGCAGTTCCTCTATCTGATCATCGTCAAGGTTGCCTATAAATTTTATATTTTTTATAATTTTATGGACATATCCTCTTTCCGCATCCACTTCCATTCCAGATGAATTTCGCTTTCCTTCGTTTTCTTTAATCTCTTCCACTCTGACTCTTTTATGGGTTAAATCTATCTCGACATTTTTTAAGTCATATTTCATTCTTTTTGCAAACATCATTAAAACAGAGATTGTGCATGCGCCCTCGGCACCCAATAAAAGCTCTACCGGATTGACAGCCAAATTATCTCCACCCGAACCCTCAGGTTCATCGGTTATAATAATATGATTTTTAGTGATAATCTGATTTTGTAAATTACCAAGGTGTTTTACCTTGACTTTGACGGTTTCGGCTTCTGACAATCCGTATATCCTCCTTATTTATTTAGACAAGGGAACAGATTTTAAATCTGTTCCCTGTGATAATTTTAATATCCGCCCCTTTAATACCCGCTGATTTCCAATTATATACAATTACTCGTATTCCAAAAGTTCCCGCCTTACCCTTGCAATGTCGGCGGCATTTAATTCAAACGGGAAACTCCTGATATTTCTTGGTGAGGAATCACCAAAAGGTCTATTGCAAGCGGATACCTCGGTTTTTCCCGGACAACCCGTAGTTTGAAAAGCTGTTCCTCTTTCGATTATCTCAGCCACATTTTTAAAAGGAATACCAAAATCCACAACCTTGCCGCCTTCCCCAAAGACAAAATCTTCCGCTCTTCCCATATCATAGTCTATTATATGCCTTGCAACCTGAACACGCCTGAATTGACCCGCAGGACATTGGGGATGATTTTCTAATTTTGAACCCTTTTCCTGATAAAAAGAAAAAAGGTGCGATCTCGCCCCTTTATCACGAACAGCTTGAATTCTATATATCATTTCTTTTTCGGTTTCACCTAATCCGACAACTAAGTGGCATCCCACACGATTCTTACCAAGAACAGAAACCGAATAGTTTAAAATATCGTTATACTTTTCCCACCTGTGAGGTCCGTTAACGCCTCTTCCCCTAAATTCATCAAAAAGTTCCGGCGTCGCGGCATCTAAGGCAACGGTTACCATGTTTGCCCCATATTCTTTAAACTTATCTATATCTTCATGTTTTAATATCGTTGGGGTCATTAATATTGAAACGGGGCAGTGAAGCTCGCTCGAAAATCTTGTTAATATGTTAAATGTGTCCTCTTTCGCCCTTTCGTGTGTTATCATAGATATACAAATTCTATGTATTATCTCTTTCTTCTTAAGAGTAAGATCAATAATATCGTCTGTCTTAAAAACCGGCCACTCTACCCTTATAAAGCTCTTCTCATTATATGCACCCTCTCTTGACTTTTGAAGGCCGCAATATGCGCAATTGGCTCTGCATCCATCATCATAGGTAAGCAGCACATTTACACAATGAAGGCAGGCATTCCGATAAAACATGCCGGGGACAAAACCAAGCGTCATTGCAGCTGCAAGGCTAACCTTTAAATAATCCGGGGAATTCTCATAATAAATTCTATTCTCGTCATTGTCGGTGTCACCAATCGTGTTAACCGCTAAGAGATTTTTATTCATAATATGTTGTCCTCCTCTCACGCATCATTTTTATATATATAATTTTTTAAACTTTCTAAAATATTAACACCAAGCTTAGTCTCTTCGTTAAAGATGCCGTTATATGCATCCTCTTCCTTGTTATAATGATAACATAACGGCGAGGATATGTCTATTAACAATGCCTTTATCCCGCTTTCCTTAAAAGCGTTATTTCTTTTTATATAAAACTCTTTGCAACAAAAGCCGACATAGGATTCAACATTTCTACTTTTAAGATCATTTAACGTTTCGACCAAATTTTCATAATTTATTATTGTCTTTGGTTCTATATTATATTTTTTAGCAAATTTATAAGCTATGCCCGTTTCACATTTGCCGCAGGAAGTACAATTATCTAAGTTCCTGTATTCGCATTCAACCTTCTTTGCGCAATAAGGCAAAAGAATAAATTTGACGTTTGAAATATCTGAAGGGGTCATTCCATTTATAAAAATACATCTTGATAGTTCTGATTCGTCAATCCCGATATTTTTTGAGAAATTAACCTTATTTATTATTTGAGATGTAATATTAAAAAAATCCTCTTTTTTAATATTTTGAAATTCCGGTTTAAATTTTTCAAAGTAATCGTCTATTTTAAATATTATTCCATCAAACGGCGTATCTTTTAAATGACCTTCCAAATCAGATATTGCCCTTACCGGAGAAACAAAATAATCGCCGGTAAAATAAATATATTTTAATAAACTCCTTTTTTGATCAATTTTGGCATATGTTTTAAAAAGCCCGCCGTTACATTTATAAATCTCGGAAACCATTTTTGTTTCCACAGGGTCGAACTCATTTAAATATACCCAATCTTTTGAAGCATAATATGAACGATTTTCCTTTATAAAATTAAGTTCTTCCTTAGACAAACCGCCCGTATAAAAATCTATATCAAGATACTCTTTAAAACCGGAGATTATCGCGGATTTAATTGTGTCTAACCCCGGAATATAACCCAGCAGATTTTTAATGGAGGTTACTCTTGAAAGTATGGAATCGAAATTTTTTGAGGTCAATTTCTCGACAGGAATTTTTAAAGATTTAACCATATATTCAGGATTGAAATCCAAAAGCAGAGTCCCTTGGAAAAAATAAACGGATGATTCATAAGTTCCGCCTGTTCCGGAAATCTTCCTGCCATCCACCTCTATATCGTTTCTCGGTCTAAACTTTGCGTTTATACCAAGCCCGTTAATCCCTTTGGTAAATGCGTTACAAATGTTTTCGGTAAGTTTTTCGAGGCTATTTACTTTTATGCTTTTTGAAGAAAAAATAAGCTCCCAACCCAGTTGCAACTCATCGAAATATATGGCTCCTCCTCCTGTAATTCGTCTTCCTATTCCAATGCCGTTATCTTTGCAGTAATCCTGTCTTATCTCGCTAAATACGGATTGATGATAACCTACTAAAGCACAGGGCTTAAAACTCAAAAAACGAAAGGTGTTAGGAATTATCCCTTTTTTTCTTAATTCTACAAGGGCTTTATCCATACATATATTAAACGAAAAATCTTTAACGCCTGTATCTATTACCCTGAACATTTTACTTAATTTCCCAGCTGAATGGTGGATAAAGCCATTTCAGAAAAAATTAAAGAACAGCAAACCTCGGAAAATTTAGGCTTTAATCCTAATTTTACGCTAAAAGGTATAATACCTTCGGAAGGGTATGCAATGCCGTTTAACCCTGATTTGACGGCTAATTCCTCGATTTTAAATTTATTTAAACCATAAGGTCTTTCGCATCCTAAAAGGACCGGAGTATCAAGAAAATTTTTGCGGGCATACAGAAAAATATCTCCAATTTCTTCAGGTTGAGGCGGTATAATATTTTCCATCTTTGTATTATGCATGGGCATAAAACCAACCAGCACAAGAGAAGAGATATTATAACGAGATATAATATCTATTGCATTATATTCCCCGACAATTTTGCCATGCTTTAACCCTATTACAACATGAGGGGAGCAGGGAATATTTCTTTCTGATAAAAATTTTAGAGAATTTTCATAATCTGCAACGGTTGCGTTGAGATGATAGACCTTGCGAATAGTGTCTTCATCACCGATAATATCTAACATAGCGGAATCTACGCCGGCATTATGAAGCCCGTCCGCTATCTCTTCTGTAATTAATCCGCAATGAACTATTACTTTAAGATTAAAATCCGATTTTATTCTTTTTATAGTGCTGACATAAGGAAGAATATCGACTATCCCTCTGCTGTTGGATCCTCCACTTAATAAAAACCCATGTCCGCTTGATTTGTAAATAGAATAAGCCCTTTCATAAAGACTGTCCTGGGTTACAACCGGCGCCATAGATTTTAAAATCTCTGCATTACAATGTTCGCATTTTAAAGAACAGGCTTCTCCCGTAATAGAAAAAGGAGGAAAAGAATCCGACTTATTGTTTTTAAAATCCTCTGTTTCATAAGCCTTTATGCTTGGAGCATAAAAGTGCATTTCCGAATTAAAATTTATCTTTCTTATTTCGAATCCTTCTAAATATTCCCTGCTAAAATCTTCGTTAAATTCATAAAAACTCATATTTATTTATCATCTCTTTTTACAGATTATATCCTCATCTTCCAATTTTTTTATATACGATTTAACCGCCTCTTCTCCCGTAGGTAGAGAATTTATATCCGACAATGATTCAGGAAGCGGTTTTAATTTTACTATCCATCCCTTTCCATAAGGATCGATATTGATGATATGAGAATCCTTTTCTAACTCATGGTTAACATCGACTATCTCTCCGGAAAAAGGCATCGGAAAAGGGCCGACATATTTTCCGCTCTCGATAGTGGCTGCGCTTTTGCCCTTTTTTATAATCTTTCCCACAGCCTTCACATCGGCATAAAGAATCTTACCAGCCAAGGATTGGGCTGGATCAGTCATACCAAATGTAAAAGTCCCGTCATTGTTTTTTTTACCCCATACCTGATTTTCGATATCATAGTATAAATCTTCAGGAATATTACATTCATTAAAAAGTGCCATTAATATGTCCTCC
>JAJZYP010000138.1 GCA_021798015.1 bacterium | reverse complement strand
ATTAACGGCAGAATAAAACTGCTATAAATTTTTTCTTTATTCATTTGAAATTGAAAAAGTAAAATAATATGGTTTACATTAAAGAAATCGGAGCGCGCCGAGATTAAAACGTATTAAAAACTTGTATATCTTACTATAAATATGATAATATGGCAAGTCAAAAATTGCATACAAAATATAAGCAAAAAATAAAAAACGGGCAAAATTAAAATAATAATAAAATATGAAGAAATTAAAAATTTTATGTATATCTCATAATTCGATATACCCGCCTAATTTTGGCGGTGCGATAGGAATATTTTATAGATTGATTTATTTAAAAAATAGAGGACATCTAATTTCAATTATAGCTCCAAGGCCAAAGAATATTAAAGATATGGAAAAAGCTGAAAGTCTATTTGATGATGTTTTTTTCTATAAAATGAAACCAAAAATTAAAAAATTGGTAATAGCTTTTAAATCTTTATTTTTTTCATATCCATTTTTTGTTTATAGGTTGGAACCTTGCAAAACGGACAAAACCGAAATTAAAAAATTTTACGACAAAATAAAGCCGGATATAATTTTCATAGAAGCATCTTATGCTTATAGCGTTTATAGCGTTCTTAAAGAAAAAATAGCGGAAGACAATGCGAAAGTTATTTATGTCGCGCATAATATTGATTATTTATCGACATTAGGCGTAGGCAAAGACGAAAAAAAGATATTTAATAAAATATTTTTGTATATTCAGGCATACAGACAAAAGAAAATTGAACTAAAAATAATAAAAGAAGTTAAAAATATATTCTGTGTTTCAATTGAAGAGTTGAATTTTTTTAAAAAAAATAATCCGGATTGTAATATATTTTGGATGCCTACAATTTTGGACGTTGAAAGTCAAGAAGCCGATGAAAATTTTTTTGACGATTTTGACTTCTCAAAACTGAAAAAATATAAATACAGAATCTTATTTACTGGAGATTTGTCGTATGCATCAAATATTTATGCTTTGGATTGGTTTATAAAAGAGGTTTTTCCTATATTGAGAAAAAACAGCAATGTTTGCTTTATAATTGTGGGTAAATCACCTGTTAAAGAATTAATTGAGGCAGTAAAACAATGGGAGCATATATTTTTATTCAGCGACGTGCAATCTGTTTCTCCTTTCATGGATATTGCGGATATTGTGGTAGTACCCATGTTTAATAAATTCGGTATAAAAATTAAACTTATAGAAGCTTTAAAATGCGGCAAAAAGGTTGTTGCGCGCCCGGAAGGACTTATTGGCGCCAATCTACTAGATATTATTCCTAATTCAGACTCTCCCACGGAATTCGCACAAAAGTGTATGGACGTTCTGAATAATACAATTGATTTTGAACCGATATGGCGTAAATTCAATGAAATGTACGATAATGATAAAGTTACCAATATGATAGAGTCTGAACTATACAAGGCTGTTAATGAGGATTGATAAAATGTTAAATAAAAAAAAATTGAAAAATATTTTTTTAGGATTTTTAATTTTTGCGTTTTATTTGTTTTTATCTGCATTTTATATAAATTTCTATAAACATAATTTTTTTTCGTCAATGTTCAGTCCTGGCGGAGACCAGAGTTATTTTTTATTCTTTTTAAAATGGTGGCCGTGGGCAATTACTCATAACGTTAATCCTTTTAAAACTAATTATCTGACGTATCCCAGATTTTATAATACTGCTTGGCTTACATCCGTTCCTATCTTGTCTTTAATTGCATCGCCTATTACATATTATTTTGGAGTGGTTTTTTCTTGGAATATATTAATATTATTAGTTCCTGTTACCGCTGCCTTCTCCGCTTATCTTCTTTTTAGATATTTAAAATTGAATTATTTTGCTTCGTTTGCAGGCGGTTATATTTTTGGTTTTTCAACTTATGAAATGTGGGAATTAGGCGGACATATTCATATGGTGTATATTTTCCCTGTTCCGGTAATTATTCTTTTATTATTGAAACGTTTCTCGAATCAGATAAGCAGAAAAAGTTTTATAATATCGACGGCTTTCCTTATGGTTTTTTTATTTGGAATAACCACGGAAATTATGACAACATTTGTAGTATTTTTATTTTTATCGGCAATTGTTTTTATACTATATAATTTAAAAAATAAAAAAATTTTAAGTCGCATATATAGATTGTCTTTTGAAACATTTTTTGCAGGTTTAACGGCTATTGTCATATCCTTTCCGTTTGTTTATTATTTAGTCAAGGGGTTGAAAAATGGTATTAATAAGCCTATACTTTTTTCCGCAAAATGGAATTCTGCCGATTTACTTAATTTTATAATCCCTGCTAATTTTACAAAAATAGGCGGAGATTTTTGCAGCCGATTTTTTCATTTCTGGAAAGGAAACGACTATATAGGCATTGGCTTACTTATTATTACTATTTTTTCTATGCGTAATTTATTGAAAAAAGAAAAAGAAGAGATAGGGGGCGATAGTCAATTTATATGGGTAAAACCTCTAATTTTTATTACTTTTATGATTCTTATTTTTTCTCTAGGCCCTTATTTGCATATAGACGGCATTATTACGATGATGCCGATGCCTGGACACTTGTTTATTTTTCCGCCTTTAAATAATGCCGCTCCAAATAGATTTATAATGTATGTATTTTTATTAATAGGGTTTTGGGTCGCGGTATGGGTAGGCAATATAAAAGAAAATACATTAAAATCCGAAAAATATAAAATATATGGGCGTTATGCTTTGTTGGTCTTAAGTTTGTTGCTTATAGTTCCAAATTATACTGCATATGTATGGGGAAAGCCTAATTTTAATAGAAAAGCGATAAAAAAATTTGTTCCTAAAGAAAGCGATATACTCCCTATACCTTTTTCTCCTTATCCTTACGGGCAAGGAGCGCTCTGGGTTGCCGGATCTAATTTTAAAATACATATGACTGGGCCGAACTGGGGATTTCAGGTTTATAGACATAACGGTCGAGTATATAAAATGCTTAACGATAATAAAGTTTCCGGCAATTTTAAGCGGCTTATAACCGGTTATTGCCTTAAACACGGCATTAAATATATATTGATTTCTGAAAAAGCACATAAAAAAACCATGTGGGAATCTGCTTTCAATAAGATGGGCTGGAAGAGTAAAATCGGCTACGGTATTATAATATATAAAGTGATTTTAAGATAAGATAATAAATTATTTTTGCAATATTTCGTCTATTTTATCCAAAACTGCTTTAACGGTTATTTCCGAAATATCGAACCTGTCGTCGTAGCCTCGTCCTAATGTTGAAGTAATATAGTCATATTCTTTAAGATTTTGTTCTATATAAGGGTGAAAAACGGCGGCATAATTGTTATTTCCTATCTGTCCAGGATAAGGAACGAAGTGTCCGTATGACGCTTCGCCTGTGGAGATTACGATTACGGCGGGTTTTGGGGCTGAGGTTGGAGACGGAAAGTCGGCCGGTATATAGGGGGCGTCAGGCGCGGATGTTGCGGAGGAAGTTTGATTAGTTCGACTTGCATTTACAGTACTTGCGTTTGCCAGTGCCATTGCGATATGAGGCGCCATAGTTTCGTTGGAGATAACAAAAGAGGCGTCTTTGACGATATAGAGCAGTTCTATGAGCGAGATTTTTCCTACGGCGTCGGTAAACGAGGCGTTGTCTGCAAGGTCGGACGGAAAATGTTTTTTAAATTCTGCGGCGTCGTTTAATTCGCTTTTTCCGCCGCACAAGACTATGTGAAAGCCGTATTTTGTATGGAGGTAGCGGGCGGTTTCGGCAAAGTATTCCGGCGGCCATTTTCTATGCTTAACGCTTGCGCCGATAAAAAACGCTGCGTAGGGAGAGGGAATTCCAAGTTTTGATTTTAAATCGGCAATGCCGGAAAGAGCAGGGGCGGATGAGCGGTCGGCGGGCGGACGCGCCGGCAGATTTATAAAAGGACGATTTAAACTTATTTCGGCACTTATTTTTTCGGCTGCGGTTTCAGAAAGCAGTTTTTCAAAGAAATTTTTATTTTTATAAAATTCAAACCGGACGTTTTCGACGTCTGGGATTAATTCGTTATAAATTTTTTCGAGGATTTTATTCTTATACGGTTTTGTAAAGCTGGGGCGCCTGATACTTCCGATTTTCTTGTCGGCTTTTATAAGAAAAGCTAAATCGTTATCGGCGTTAAAAAATTCCCTGCTGA
>JAJZYP010000137.1 GCA_021798015.1 bacterium | reverse complement strand
ACATCGAAAAAGGACTCCCGCTCGAGGCTATAGATGATATAATATCGAGGGGGGATATGGCTTCATGGCTTAAGTTTAGGAATTACTGCCTGAATCACCCAGAGATATTGGACGATGTTTTAAAAAATAACTGACCGTTACATTACGGATCCGACCGAACAGAAATACCATTTTTGGCACAACTTAAGCTTATTTTTAAAAGAAGGCGGCTGGAATGTCGAACGATAGAGGCGAATGAATATAATGGAAACTTTAAAAACTGCGGCTGAATGCATTAAAAATATACTCAATGTAAAGGTAGAAGAATTTTATAAAAAAACTGGCCTTGATTTAAATGCGGCTAAATATTATAACGAAGAATATAATGCATTTATTTGCATAAGAAATTTTCTTGACGATTTTTATCACTATAAAGATTATCGTTTCGCAATGATAGAAGAAGAACCGGATTTAACCGGAGATAAACATTTTGACGCATTTTTAGCTGCGCTTTGCGAACATTTTGCCTATCATTATAATCTTAAACTTCCGGATTGGGTTTTAAAACAGGATAGATTTTTAAGAAAATGGTGGTTTCCGAATAATTATGAATTTATGACCCCGATGTGTTTAATGCAGTCTCCCGCCTCTTTTAAGCGTAGAGGAATATTTATAGACGATTCTTTTTTTGAGAGGGTGTAATGACTAAAGAAACAATAATTAAAGCATTTAGAAGATTATCTGAATTATTAGATAAAGAAGATAAACAAGCCGAAATATATGTAGTAGGCGGCGGTGCTATGATATTAGCATATAATGCGAGAACTATTACAAAAGATATAGATGCTATTTATTCAAATAAAGAGATTATCTATAAAATTTCTAAAGAAATTGCGAAGGAAATGAATCTTGACGAACATTGGATTAACGATGCGGCTAAAAGTTTTATTCCTGCTAAAAAAGATGAAAATTCTATTATTATTATTGATGAGAAAAATTTAAAAGTTATGGCGGCATCTGAAGAATATATGCTCGCAATGAAACTGCTTGCGTCAAGGATAGAAGATAAACCTGATATTGAATTTTTATTGAATAAACTTAATATTAAGTCTGCTACTGAAGCGCTATATATTATAAGGAATTTATATCCGGATAAATTAATTCAACCCAAAACGCAATACGTTTTAGAAGAAATATTCTCGCAAAAAATAGAACATAATCAAGAAACTAATATTCCTGACAGGGACGACGCCTTTACAAAGAACTTAAAAAGCAGGCGGGAACAAAGCAAAGGTAAAGGCTGGGATAGGTAGCCGGGGTTTGGTTTTCCCATTAAAAAAGCCCGCTTTTAGTGCGGGCTTTAAGGTATTTGGCGTTTTGGTTTTTGGATTAAAGAGGTATAATATTATTATGGAAGAAATAATAAAAAAAAGACAATAATAACTCGGTTAGAACCCTAAATCTAAACGATTTATTAAATAAAAAAAATATCATACTTAATTTGGCCGACAAACATGGACTTACCGACGTAAGACTTTTTGGTTCTATCGTCAGGGGAGAGGCTACGGAAGATTCCGACATAGATATTGCCGTGAATTTTAAAACAGACGGAAATTTTAAAAGCGGATATTACGACCGGCTAATGAATTTTAAATACGATTTAAGTAAAGTTTTTAGTAAAGAAATAGACGTCTTAGCAGAAGAAGAACTAAGACCCATAGTTAAATTAAAACTTACTAAAGAAGGAATTCGTTTATGAAAGAATTTGACAAGGATCTAAATCTTCTTCTTGATAGCCTCTACTAAACGGTTCCTCGATAATTCAGCCGCCAAAAGCGAATAGGGGGTCAGGGACTCGCTTTGCCGACAAAGCTGTCCCTATCCCCCTTAAACCCCCTAACCCTAAGAAATCGGGAATGGGGTAGATGCAACAAAAACGGTAAAGAAACGGTAAAGGAATTTTAAAATATCGGCTATAAAGAGGGTAATTTAACATAAAATATAAAGATTAGAAAAGTAAGCGTCTGTCTGCCGTGCTTTGTTATTATTAAATTTCCGGAAACTTAATATTAATATTCGTAATCAGCGGGTCGTAGGTTCGATTCCTATCGCCGGCTCCATTAAAATCAAAGGGTTTTCGGACCCGGCATTTCCTTTCTTTCCGTTCATGGTAGTAAAATGGTAGTAATTTTTTTTATTCAATGCATTAACCGCATCCTTAAGATGAGTCAAAGATATTTTAGAGCATATTCAAGATATCGAAGAATTTGTCGAAAATATTAACTATGACGAATTTATAAAAAATAAGGAAAAGATTACGGCTGTAGTCGGAAAAATAATATTTATCGGGGAAGCTGTAGATCATTTACCCGATGAAGTTTTAGAGAAATATCCGGATATGGCTTGGAATGAAGTCGTCGCTATGCGAAACAGATTGGTTCACGGATATTTCGATATCGATTACAGGATAATTTGGGAAGTCGTTAACGCAGATATCTCCAAGCTTAAAAAGACGGTAGTTTAAATTAATATAGTTTTTAGTGATGTAGGCTAAATTGTGATTAAAATTTATGTAAAAAGATTGTTAATGGCGCAAGTTCCTTTCCCAGTTAAAACCGAGAGATTCCTTAATTGACATGAATAAAATTGATTGTTGATCTATTCCTTAGAAAAATTAAAACAATCAGAAAACATAAATTATGTTATAATTTAAATAATTTCTATATTATTTATAATATTATTTATCATTTTTTTAATATGGCGATAAGACTTACCCCAAAAGAAATTGCAATTATTTCCGATACTATTTACGGCTTCGATAAAAATGCAAATATCTTTTTATTCGGTTCCAGAACCGACACTTCAAAAAGGGGAGGAGATATCGATTTATTAATCGTGTCCGACAAAATTTTTTACGAAGAAAGAAGAAAAATAAAATTGGAACTTGTAAAAAAATTAGGGGACAGAAAAATAGATTTGATTATTTCTGATAATCCTTATAAAAATAATTTTACGCAATATGCCTATAAACATGGTGTTAAATTATGAAAGAGAAAGAACGAGAGAAAATCCTTTGTCATAGTCCCCACGCCTAAAGGCGGGGGCTTGCAACTACCTTTATAGGCGTTGCTTCAGGGCTTTTTGACATAAGCCCATCCTCATGCGTCATATAGACCATGCGGATATTGCAAGAGGCGTTATAGTCGGCATTTGCCGTATATCCGCATTCTTTGCAAATAAATAAATGGGAGTTTCTATTGGATTTATGAATACAATTACATTTGGAACATTTTTGAGAAGTATAACGAGGGTCGATATAAGTCATAAGGATACCTTTTTCGGCGGCTTTATATTCAAGAAACTTTTGAATCTGTCCGAAAGCCCAACTGTTGACGACGGCTCTTTGCTTCTTGGCAAGTTTTATTCTTTTCCTGATATGCTTAAGGTCTTCGAGAACGAGAATATCGCCTTTATTAGAGTTATCAACTATTTTCCTGCTGATTTGATGGTTTATGTCTGTCATCCAGCGTTTCTCTTTTCCGCCGAGCCGTTTCAGGAGCTTTTTAGCTCCTTTCGTGCCTTTGGCTTGAAGAGATGCCCTAAGTTTAACGTATTGTCTTCTTTTATGCATTACTTGTTTGCCGGAGTATCTGAATTTATCGGAACAGTAAACAATATTGTAGAGTCCCCTGTCTATACCTATAACGTCGCCGCTTGGAACGATACATTCGGCGGCGTAATCTACGGCGATATGTATAAAAAAACAGTTATGTTTTTTATTATAAACTATCTTTGCGGATTTAGCGCCTTGTCCATTAAGCGCATTTTTTTGATAATCGCCTATGTCAAGAGCGATATTTTTAAGTCTTCCGTCAACAGAACTTATAGATACTTTCATATCCTTAAAAGAAAAGGTTCTCGCATCGAGGTCGAAAGACAAACCCGTGAACTACCTCGCCCTTACGGACGAGGCTTCCTGGTTCATAGACGGGATACTTTTTAGTGCATAGGTATTACCTACGATGTCATCCATAGAGCCCGTTTCCCCAAGCGTGCATTCCGGCAGTTCCTGCCGTATTATTTTATTTAGTATATTTATAGATGCGTTTCTGTCCCTGTCGTGGGCAGTATTGCATACGGGGCAAGTCCACTTGCGGACGGATAACGTCATATCGTGATAGATATTCCCGCAATGACTGCACATTTTAGAGGTATAGCGGGGATTTACTTTCTCTACGTAACAACCAGCTT
>JAJZYP010000136.1 GCA_021798015.1 bacterium | reverse complement strand
GCTTTAAAGGCAGTGTTTTGCATTATGCGGTGGACTAAATTTATTTTGGAAGGGTTGGAAGAGTAAAGGAAAGAACCTATCCTGGTGGAGTGCGGAATTTCTATGCCAAGCATTTCTTTTAATGCTTCGTCCTGTTTTATGTTGTCTATGTCCATAATACAGTCTGCTCCAAGCAAAAGACCCGAGATTAAGGGTTTTATATATGTATAAGGAGTATAACCCCTGTTGGAACCTGGAAGAGAAAAGCCAGAATTTATTTCTTCTTTAAAATTAAGTTTATCTATTAAATCCGAGATTAATTTTGTTCCTGCGAACGGGGTGTATTTATTTTTACCTTTTTTTATGATATAATTCATCAGACACGTGGTCTGATATATATTGATTAACCTCCTGGGTTATGTTTAAATTGTTTTTAACTACAATAATTATAACATATTCAGGAGGTTTTTTGTATCTCTATCGCAGGATTAAGGCTTAATGTTGTAATAGACTTTAAATATAAAATTGGTATATAATAGTAAATTTATTATACGAGTTTTAATTTGAAATTCTCAAAATATTTTATGGATAAAGTATTAATTAAAAGGCCATATATAAAATTGGAATGGCTTGCCGATGCTAAACAACGTTCTCTAAAAAGGGAACTTCAGGATGATGGAAGAATGAGATGCTGGATATATGTTAAAGAATTTGACAAATATTTAAGGGTAGTTTACTTAGAAGACGGTGAAACTATTCATAACGCATTTTTCGATAGAAATTTTAAAGAAGGCGACAAATAATGAAGATAGATTATTATAAAGATACCGATACGCTTTATATAACTTTATCTGATAATACAAGCGTTGAATCTGAAGAAATCATTCAAGATATAGTTATGGATTTAGATGAAAATAACCAGCCTGTGGGTTTTGAAATTGAACATGCAATGCAAAAAGTCAATTTAAATTCTATTGTTTTTAATTTAGGGAATATTCAATTAGAAAAATCCACTTGACAAATAAAGGCGTCTGATTTATTTCCTTATAAATCAATCGGCTCTTTTTCAGAAATCCCGCAGGTAAGAAACAGGTAAGACAACAGATAAAAAATAGTCAAAAATTCGATAAAAAATGATAAATCAAAAAACCCGCCTAACATAATAAACAAGCGTGAATGCTGGTTTTAGGTTATTTTAAAAAATAATTGCCAAGGTGAGGGTCGCGGGTTCAAGTCCCGTTTCCCGCTCCAATAAAATATAGGTTTTCATAGATTTTACGGTTTATTCATTAAGCTTTAATTAATCTTGGAACATAACTGCCAATTAGAACAATCGCTAAATTTACTGCCAGAGCGATCACACCTATAAAAATTAACCCAAAAGGGGTTGGCATTAATGTTTTTGCAATCAAGCCAAAATTATTAACCTTTTCAACGAAATATATTCCTATAATCATTCCTAAAATCCACCCTAATATCAGTGCATTTTTCTTAAGTTGTTTCATATATAATCCCATAAATATTGCAGGAAGGGTTTGAAGTATTATTATTCCTCCTAAAAGTTGTAATGAAATAGCGTAAGTTGCCGGAACTACAAACACAAATCCCAGTGCGACAAATTTAAATATTACCGATAACAATTTTGCCAATTTGGTTTCGGCTTCATGGCTCAAATCAGGCTTAAATTCTTTATATACATTTCTAACTAAAAGGTTAGCCGAGGCCATGGCCATTATTGCGGCAGGAACCAGCCCGCCTATGAATATGCCTAAAAATGCAAAGCCTGTAAACCATGGCGGCATCGTTGATTGAATAAGCGTGGGAACAACCATCGCCCCTCTTAAGGAAGGGGAAAATTTATCGAGTGCCGACATAGCAGGTTTGACTGCATATACCAATATTCCAAATAATGCAATCAAGGCAAGTCCTATTGCGTATAGCGGTAATAAAGCGGAAGTTCTTCTTAGTTTTTTGGCAGATTCGGAACTCAAACTGCCGTTTATTGCATGCGGGTAAAGAAATAGCGCAAAAGCGCTCATAATAAAAAAGCTCAAATATGCTGTTGCAAAACCAGCTGGCAATGTAGAATAAACAGGTTTTGCTTTAAAAGCGACATGGAATCCGCCATACATTAAAGGAATTGCAATAATTATAACTATAACCGTTGTAAATATAATAATATCTTTCATAATTGCGGTTAATGTAATACCCCTAAGACCTGTTGTATATGTAAATCCGGCAAGTATAACAAAAGAAATTATTAAAGCTATATCGCTGATTGCCTTTATATTACTGAAGGGCAGAAGCATTGAGGTTAAAATAGCCCTCATTCCTATTACCTGCAGCGCTATATAAGGAAGTTCGGCAATCACGCCTGTAAGGGCAATTAAAATTGTTAATGTTTTAGAGTTAAATGTATCTTTTACAAAATCAACCCCTGTAATATACCCTTTTTCCTTTGAAACAACAAACAATTTCGGCATGACTATCATTGCAATTGCAAATGCTACGGCAACATAAGGAACTGCGAAAAAGAAAAGAGGTCCTACAGCAAAAATGCCTGAAGGTACAGCTATGAATGTATAAGCTGTGAATAAATCGGCGCCAATCAAAAACCACGCAAGCAATGTTCCCAATCTTTGACCACCTAAAGCCCATTCATGCAATTTGTTAAGGTCTCCGGGTCTAAAATTTTTTCCGCTAAATCCCAAATATATAAATATGATAAACAAAAAAAGAAAAACAGAAATTGATATTATTGTATTCATAAAACAAAGTCCCCCTTTAGTTGTGTGCTTTAATTATATAATGCATATTATATCTTTTAATTTTCAGCCTTTTAGATCTATCAATATTGCCGCTATATAGAAAAATATTGCGGAAATTATCAGCCAGACTATCTGGTAAAAATAAAAAAAGGGTAAGCCTAAAAGAATCGGGGTTTTTTTATTGTAAATCGGAAGCAATAAATAAGCCAGTAAAGGAATAGTTATAAGCAATCCTGCTAAAAAATTTCTATATTTCATCTTTTCCACCTCTTAATAGTTATTATTATAGTTATTATCACATAATTAATAATAATACGGCTATATACTTTGATTATATATTTTAATAGAAATATGGAAATTTATAAAATAATTATATTTTAATCAAAAATTTTGTCAATACATTTTTTTGACATATATTTTTTGGCGGCACAACACTTTTATCCTGATAATTAAAGAATTGAATCTATTTATTTTAATTTTGTGATATAATTAAACCTATGAAAATATAATCCTTAAATTTATCTTATCCTTAAACTTCAATTTTCCTAAAGCAGATTCTTCTTATTTAATCAAATTTAATCAAATATTTTAAAGTATGGCTCTTGATTTGATAATTCAAAATTTTATTAAAACTCACTATGTTTTTATTCACAATTACGGTTATTTTGCAGTTTTTCTTTTAATAATGCTTGAGGATTTTGGCATCCCGTCACCTGGGGAGATTACTTTGATTGCTGTTTCGTTAATAGCCTCAGAGGGTAGGCTAAATATAACCTTAGTGTTATTATTAGCATGGTGCGGCGCGGTAATTGGAGATAATACAGGTTTTATTATTGGTTATTTTGGGGTGGAACGACTACTTATCCGTTATGGCGGTAAGTTTGGATTAACACATAAAAGATATGGTAGAGCCGTAGTATTTTTTAATCGTTATGGGGGAGGTTTTGTTTTAATCGCCCGTTTTATTGAAGGCGCGCGTCAGTTAAATGGAATAATTGCGGGAAGCGCAGGAATGAACTGGATGCGGTTTCTCTTGTATAATTCTGTCGGCGCCGCTTTATGGATACTTTTTTGGGGGTACGGAAGTTATATTTTAGGCGGTCGTTTTTTCAAATTAGCCTCCGTGGCGGAAGGCTTTGGTTATTACGGTTTAATTGTAATAATACCCGTTTTATTCATTATTATTTTTTCATGGGGGGTATGGAAAAAAAGAAAAAGGAAGAGTTAATTAAAACTTGACTTAGTAATAAAAAGATAGTAAAATCTTTTTAAGATAGCTTAACAATTGCCACATTTAAAATTCTTTGAAAAAGCGGGAGTTGCAGGTTCAACCGGCTTCCTGCTTCATAATGAATTCGGAGATTAAACTTGATCCCGGAAATTAAAGCGAATATCTTAATCGTGGATGACGAATCCGATTTGGTCGAGCTTTTAAAATACAATCTTGCAAAAGAAGGTTATAATATAGAATTTGCTTTTAACGGGTTTGACGGTA
>JAJZYP010000135.1 GCA_021798015.1 bacterium | reverse complement strand
TTAATTCCTTTTTCTCAAGCTGCTTTGCGGGTTTCTTTTTTTTATTTGCGCTTTCATATTTGGATTTTGTAAAGATGTTTTCCGCAAGTTCGTTGACTTTTCTTATATTTTCCGCTTTGGTAAATTCACTTTTTATAGCCCTATGCAAGGTAAAATTATAATTAAATATTTCAAAATCAAAAAACGCGCCGTCTTTAGTATCTATCAAACTATAATTTATGACATTGATTCCAAAATCTTCTTCCAGCTTGCCAAAAAATAAATCGGCAAAATCGATAAAAATTTCATCATTTAATTTTATTTTGTCGGAAAATAGAACATATCCTTTAAATACAGGATTAAACGATTGGGGAAGTTTTCGTTTTTGAAAGCGGATATTTTCTCTTAAAGCCTTTGCTTTTAATTTTTTAATTAAACTATTTTTCTTTTCTTCATCCTGGGTTTTAGTATAAATTATCTTTTTTATTTTGGCTTTATTCAATAAAGCTTGATTAAATACAAGGGTAACCTTAAGGCTATTTTTCATTTGTCAAAATCTCCCATCATATAGCTACATACATATGCTTTAGAATAAAACCGACTCAGGCATTGCAATCCTATTATTTCTTTTTTTATCCCATCTCTCTTAAGTATATCTTAAAAATTTATTTTTTCAAGGACATCAAAAAAATGTTTTTATTTATCTCTTTCTTTACTTCTTTCCGCCAGCAATTGAACGGCTTTCAAATAGCTTTTTTTAAGCCTGTTAAAAGATTTAGCAAGGGCGCCTATTTCGTCATTCCCCTTAACTTTAAAATCCTCATTTGATTTACCGACGGAAACATCTTCGGCTAATTTGGTCATATCATGTATCGGCTTTATGATAACCTTATTTATAAAGAATAGTGCAACTATAAAGGCTAAAAATGGTAAAACAAAAATTGCCACACCTATTATAATGGAATTTTTCAAGGCAGCTTTGTCCATATATTTTGTTGGAACAAAAACACTTAAGGCGCCTACAACCGTTCCAACCTTCCAATGCCAGCCGTGTGTATCTCCGTATTTTTTCACTATAGCTTGAGTAATCGGTGAATTATTATTAGGGTTGCCGTGGCAAATCATGCATCCCTGTTTTGCCACAACCGGCTTCATTACATAAAAATAGGATATGCCGCTAAATTTATGATAACCGCTATCCGATTTTAAAGACGGATTGCTTTTAAACCTGTCTATAATATTTTCTTGAAATGGATTTGCCCTATTTTTTAAATTTAAAGGACTAAGTGTAGGCTCCGAATATATGTAGTTCGGTAAAAACTTCTTAAGCAGCTTTGCCTGACCAAGCGCCACAAATGTTGCCGATTCGGCTTGCATGACAAACTTATTGGTTGCCTTCATAACGGCGGGTCTTAATTCGTTGGAAGTGTAATCCCTGGCAGACTTTTCGGCAAAAAGTACCATATTTGCTTCATGCATCAATTCTTTTTTCTTAAATCTTTGAATATAATAAAACGCGCCTACGGCAACGGTTAAATTTGCAAGAAAGCCGACAATTACCATAATTACGGTAAATTTCATTTTTAAAGAAAGATTTTTAAACATAAAACCTCCACTTTTTACTTTTCGTGATTAACTTACAAAAAATTTCCATTATATTATTTTATTCAAAAATTATTCAAAAAAAATATTATCTATCAACCTTACTCCTTTTAATTTTACGGCGGAAAGTAGAATATCGCCTGTTTCAACGTATTGTTTTTCTATATTTAGTCCTTTATCCATAATCTTCGTATAATCTATTTCAAACCCGCTTTTAATTAATTCCTTTATAGCAAAAACGGTTAATTTTCCCCCCGACTCTTCGCCTGCTTTAAACAAATCTACCGTCTTTTTTAACGATTTATAAAAATTGCAGGCATTTTTTTTATCATTTTCATTGAAGTACGTATTTCTTGAACTCATTGCAAGCCCGCATTTTTCCCGAACGGTTAGGACGGAAATAATTTGAACGTCAAGAAAGTAATCCTCAACCATCTTTTTTACTAAAATATATTGCTGGTAATCTTTCAGTCCAAAAAATGCAAAATCAGGATTGATTATGCAAAACAGTTTCATTACTATTGTAAGCACTCCCTGAAAATGCGCCGGTCTAAAAATGCCTTCAAGTTGATTGGAATATTTAGTGCCCGCTAAAAATGTTTCCGTATTTTTAATAATGTCAATTGCTGGATGGAAAAGATAACCAGTATTTACATCTTTTAACATTTTAACATCATTTTCGAAATCTCTCGGATAATTATTGAAATCCTCATTTGGTCCAAACTGTATGGGATTGACAAATATCGAAACAATGGCTTCGCCATGCTTTTTACCTTCCTCGATAAGTTTTATATGACCATCGTGAAGCCTGCCCATTGTCGGAATAAAGGAAATTTGCTTTGACGATTTCTTTAAATCCTTTGCAATTCTTTTCATTTCGGTAATATCGGTTATAATTTTCATTTTAATTTTATAATTTAATTAAATATTCATGTATTTACATTCATTATAATTTTATTATAAATAGTATTACCTTATTTAATTAAGTTTATTATAAACAACATTTCCGTTTATTACAACCTTTATTATCCCGCTCTTTTTAAACGATAAAATATTATCGTAAATATTATCCTCATTTATTTTTATATTTTTACCCATTTTAAAAACGATAAAATCACCATAAGAATTTGGCTCCAATGTTCCGGTAACATTCGGAAAAGAAAGGGCTTTAGCCCCGTTAACCGTCGCCATGGCAAATAAGTCTTTGGAGGAAACAGCGGAATGTATTTTCTTTGCATACTTAAGTTCATCGAGGATACTCAGTGTTTTATTTGAATACAGGCTATCCGTCCCCAATGAAACCATAATACCTTTTTCCAATATTTTTTTTAACGGGAGTTTTTTTGAATTAAAAAAGGTATTGCTTCTTGGACAATGGATGATATTTGCGCCGGATTTTCTTATGATTTCGATATCTTCGTCGTTAATTTCATTTGCATGAATTATCGATGTATTTTTATTCAAGATTTTTAAATAATTCAGATAAGAAATAGGGGTTGAAAAAGTCTTAAGCGGTTTTGAAAACTTACTTAGATTAAATGCGGATAAAAGATTAATTGCAATATCCCCGCCCATTCCGGATATAAATTGCGTTTCAGCCAAATGTTCGGAGGCATGAATTGCTATTTTAAGCCTCATTTTTGAATTTTCTTTTATTATTCCTTTAAACAGCTCTCCCGATACGGAATAAACAGAATGTGGAGAAATGCCTAAGGAAAAATAATTTTCATTTTTCTTAAAAATATCATCATATTTTGCATAAAATGCTTTAAATTCTCTTAATACCTCAGGCGCGCGTGCAGGATCCAAACCCCTAAGCTCGATAAATCCCTTGACCTTGGGGATGAGTTTAGATTTTAAAAGCAAGTCATTTACATTATAAAATGAATCTATTTCTATTATATCCCCGATAAGGGTTGTTCCGCTTTTTACAAATTCCCTGAAAGCCTTAATCCTCAGTCCTTTTTTTTTATCAAAATCAAAGGATTTCCTTTTTTCTATTAAAGATAGAACCCACTTTGAGAAGACTCCTGGTGTTTTATTACTGTATTGGGCTTCGCCGCTTACCTTTGGTTTAATTGTAAGGTCGGTATGGGTATGAGAGTTTATAAAACCGGGGATAATGATGGTTCGGAAATCAGCCGCGTTTTTAGAAACGGGGCGATTTTTTTTATCGCTTTTTAGCACGGATAAAATTTTGCCGGATACTTCGTCCACGATTAACTCGCCATTTTCTAGAAATGGCGGGGAAGCCGTCGGGGACATAAGAATATAATCGGCAAAATACTTTTTAATCAATGTTCTTTTTAACCGATGTTTTAGGCTGCTTTAGCAATCCATTTTATAAATTATTACTTTATCCGCCATTTTTACCCAAGTTTTATATAATTTTATATAATTAATCACGAAAGGCTATTTTACGACATCGCTTATGTGATTTTTTTCGTCAACATAAACCAATGTGGGTCTAAATCCGTTTAATTCTTTTTCATCGTAAAAACCAAAGGTTGCAATTATTATAATGTCGTTTACCTGAACTAATCTTGAAGCAGCCCCGTTTACGATAATATCCCCCGAATGTTTTGCAGAGGGGATTGCATATGTCTCAAATCTGCTGCCGTTATTAATATTCCAAATACTGACCTTTTCATAGGGCAAGATATTGGCTTTATCCATAAGCTCTTCGTCTATGGAAATGGAACCCTCGTATTCGAGATTGGCATCGGTTATTTTAACCCTGTGAATCTTTGATTTAAGTAAAAT
>JAJZYP010000134.1 GCA_021798015.1 bacterium | reverse complement strand
TGCGTCTTCATTGTCAAACCCAGGCTACCGGAGTAAACATTAAATAAAAACTTTATTTAATAAAATATTTCTTATGCATCGAGAGCGCTATTCCTACATAACCGGTTTTACTAACTAAAAGTTTTTGGAGTGAAATATCTTATGTTATCTTTCGCTTATACCAAACGTAACTTGTATAAAAGTAAGGGAATAACACTAAAACCGATTTACAAAAGAAAATAAAAAAATTTTCGGTAGCGTTCAAAATTCTGTGTCAACCTTTAAGTTTTAATTATTAATAATGAATTGTATTTATTAAATGTCAACAGCAATCTAAAAGTGCACCACATCGGCGGGAAAAGCCCGGAAGATTTAAAAAGGGAGGAATACGAAAAGGCGCTGGAAGTTATAAGGGGGTACGAGAAGAACGGCGGTAGATGATGTTTGAGGAAAAAGATAAATAATAGAAGATTAGTCATTATTATTGTCGATATGCGTATTATGTTTTTGTCTTATTTCTGCAAAATAAATACTGACAAGAGAACCAATAGCTAAAACTATAGGAGCTATACCGATAAGTTTATGTCCAGCCATAATAAGCAGGAAGCCGCCAACTATAAGAACCAATCCTATTATGAGAGCACTAAATTGACCTATGTAGATGTGCCGGTGATTATATTTTTGCTCTCTTTCCGCCATCTTTAAGATTCTTTCCGGAAAGTCTGCTTGAATTTGTTTATAGCCTTCAAAAACTTCCGGAGGAGGGAGTGGGCCGCTCCAGAGGCTGCTACTTACAATTAATTTAGTCGTTTCCGACGAAGGATTTTCCTCATCACTCGCTATAACATTGTCGTTTCTTTTTTCAATATCCGACATTGGGGAGCTTTATAATATTTTACCTGGCTTTTTTTCTTTAAGTTGAATATCCTTAGTTTGCCGGCCTATTGCACAATACATATATTTTCCTACCGCTTTCCAATTTTTACGTAAATTATCCTTGTCATTTTTATATGCTTCATGCGGCATTAAAACAAAACTTCTTGCAACGCCATGCATAAAACTTCTAATTCTGTCCATAATCAAACCTCGCAGTGAAATGCAAACATTAAAAATAAGCTATATTTTGATTATAATATTATACAGTACCGGTGTCAAATTATTTAGACCGAATTCTCATCGCAAAGCATGGTTTTATTCAGTTATTTTAGTGGTTTTATGTTTTTATTTACGTATTCCGTTTTAATCGAACACTGATTCCGTTTCTAATCGAACACTAAAATCAGCAATTAATCCCTTTATATTTTTTATATAATACCGTTAATTTAAAGTCAATGAAAATATCGATTATTTAATATCTAATGTAGGATTAAAAGGGGGTGCCCCCTCCTGTAAAAAAACGCCGTTTAAGATTTCCCTGACATTTTCTTCCTCATCGATTCGCCGGTGAGCTTTATCTGGTACTGTATTAGCTCCTATATTTGACTTTTTAAAAATATTAAATTATAACTTTAACATATAAACCTAATTAATATTTTTCAATTTAGTTAAAAATTAATAAATAGATTAAATTTTTTAACTTGCTATGGACGCCAATTCGGAAAACATAGACTATCGCATATTTCATTCCGTTTCTTTGGAGTTCGAGGGGGATTATGATAATTTTAAAAAAAATATAAAGAAAGAGAAGAAATTTTGTGAGTTAGACAAGGATAAGTTATTAAAAGTCGTAAACAAAACCGACGATGACGATAAGCAATATCGTTTAATGTATCTTGGTTCGAGATTTAGATTAAGCAAAGACGGCTGTTATTATTTTAGCGGTTGCGATGAAAAAGAGATTAAAGAGATAAGTGAAGTTTTTTTATATAGAAACAAAGTGTTGGCCGATAGTCTTTCGAATAAGGGGGTTCTTATAGGTTTGCCCAGTTTTCGAGTTAATATAGAAAAGGTGGCTAACTTTCCCCTGGAAATTTCTTCTTCTTGTGGACAAACATCGGAAGTTATTAACGTTAATTTATTTTTTCTAATTTCGGAATCTATTGTTACTATTGGCATGCTTCTCGCCCCTATAAAAAAAGGTAAAATTGGATGCGATAGCTTGGTTGAAACGATATGTGATTTACAGAAACCCCAGGAATTACTTGTTAAGATGAAGTATAATGAAAAATGTGGGACAACATTTTTCAAAGAGTTCGAAAAATATGCAAATAAATTATTCTTGCCAATAAGGAAAAATGGAAAATCAAAAAATAATGAAAACGAAGAGTATTTTTTAAGCGAAATTTTTTTTCTTTTCTATCAGTATTTGCTTTATAAGCTTTTAAAAAAAGAGTGCGATACAAAAAGGATTGTCGATATTTACAATAAATTCCTGGATGTTTTCGATACGACGATATTTACTACTACCGCACTGTCCGTTCCTTTGCATCTGAAGCTCGATATCGAAAAAAAAATACCTAATCTAATTCAAGGCTATAAAAATTTGAATGCTGATTGCAGCTGTTTAAATTTTATTGGGAAGGAAAATTTATCGGATTACGATAATACACGGTTTTTTATGACTTACAACAGATTCCTTATGATTTTTTTTAGGAATGTGAAAGATGAAAAAAAGGAATTCAAAGAGTGGGTCATGCCTGCGGGATTTGTATTAAACGAAATTGTTTCGAGCATATTTTATTCTTTGCATTTTTTTTCCGACACAGCCATAACAATGAGCAAAAGCAATTTTTTTGATTTACGCAAATCGAAAAAATTTTTAAAAAGGCTTGTGGAATACTATTATTTGTTTTTCGATCCCAATTTAATTCAAAGCCAACTTATAAGATACTTACTCGACAAATCGTTTGGAATTAATAAATTCGATTCCCTGTTGACGGCAATAAACGATAATTTTGAAACGATAGAGAGCGTAAAATCGGAAAGAGGTATTTTTTGGTTTACGATTATTGTAACTATCTTGACGAGTGTTATTATTTTTTTCGACGTAATAAATTATATACGTTCCGGAAAATAAATCTAATATCCGTAATTTATAGGGGTGAGAAGCATGTCAAATAATAAATCTAATACCAAAAATTACAATAATGATTATTGGTTTCATTTAGGACTCGCATCAATTGCAGCCGTAGTGACACTTATCATAAATATTCTTGCTTTCGGTTATCGTGCTTTCGACAAAATCGAATATCTATACATTTTAGATATGGTATATATAGTCGGAAATAGTGCCCATCTAATTGCCTTGTCATTAGGAAAATTCAAAATAGAACCGTCTTCCGATAGATAAATTTATAAAGTTGGTTAATTAATCATCGTATTAATTTCCTAATAAACAAAGTCGGCTTATCGCTATAACCATGGAATCCAATATCTTTATGGTAGCCTTAAAATATGTCATTGCCCGCTTATAATGTACATGCGCTTCAAGCATAGCACCTGCAAGAACACTTGACGCCTGGCGAAAATATTGTTGTCGTTGAGATAAAATCCGACGACGACTATTCAGAAGAAAATAAAGCGAAATATCGCTGGGCGAAAAAACATTTTGATGACCTAAATGAAGAATTAAAAAAACGGAAATCAAGCAAAAATATTTTTTCCATTTTTTGAGTCCAGCGAGCTATTCGGAATTTACAGAATACTTGAGTGATAGTGAGCACTCACTACTGACACGGAATTTTAAACAGCCTCTTGGGCCGTGCTTTATGAGGCGTTATTGTAAATAGGAATGAATCCAAAACCTCTTTCTTAATTTTTATTGAGTAATAAAATTAGCTTAACATCGATATTCCCGACAATATATCATTTATGCCATTAAAGCTATTTAATACTTTAGATATTATAGAATTTTTTGGATTAATTAAATGGTCCATCATTAATATAGCCGTTATTCCAGTAATTGTTATACTAACTGGATTTATTAATTTTTTGCGTTTCATTTTATTACCTCACTGTCTTATATTATATTTTTACCCCTACCTAATGCAAGAGTTTTTATTGGTCAGTATTAATATGGGTTGAATCCAATTGGTTCTTTGTTTATTATTACGTTTTCAGCAATAGTATTTACATTTTTATCGGAAATTTTATTTGAGAGTTTGTCTATTTTATCCATAATTACAGATATATTATTTTTATTTATTTCATTTATTATGAATAATAAAATGCCGATAACCAAAACAAGTAATAATATTGGCTCTATTTTCAAAATTATCACCTCACTTTACTTTATAATAAATCTTTTTAAATTTTAAATTTTATCATTTATATTTATAATACTTTAAGCTGTCCCCTTTGTCAAGTTGCTATTTATCAGGGAATATTCGGACGAAAAAGAAAGAAGCTATTCATATCACTGGCAGGACGAAAATCAAAGTTTAATATTGCGATGGGATAATGCCCC
>JAJZYP010000133.1 GCA_021798015.1 bacterium | reverse complement strand
CTTAAATAAATTTTATGCAGATACTTGAATTATTTAAAAACGAAATTGAAATAATTAAGCCTCAAAAAGTTAAATCTTATAATAATAAGCATATAACAGTATCATATCTCTTAGAGCATAATCAAAAATATTTGCCCAACCTGTTATCAAGCGAAGAAATACAAGAATTAAATTTAAAATTATCCAATCTTTTAGATATTAGCAGTAACAACGCTATAAAAACGTTTACCGATGTTTACCTTGAAATCTTAAAAAAAAGACATCGACTCGAAAATAATCAAAATTTAAATATTAAATTAATTGAATTTTTACAAAATAAGAGCGATTTAAAAATAATCTGGGGCGATTGTCTTAATGCAATGCAAAAAATGCCTTCCGAATCAGTACATCTTATGGTAACCTCTCCGCCATATTATAATGCCAGGGAATATTCTCAATGGAACAATTTAAACGATTATCTTGAAGATATGCGATTAATAATAAGAGAATCTTATAGGGTTTTGGATAATCATAGAGTCTGGGTTTTTAATATAGGCGATGTTTTTGATAAAGATAATCTTAAAACTAAATCCGTTTGGGGTAAAAGGAGACTCCCCCTCGGGGCTTATTTTATCAAAATTTTTGAAGAAGAAGGCTTTGAATTTGTGGATGATATAATATGGGATAAAGGCGAGGTCGAAAGTCAAAGACATAAAAACGGTGGAATAAATTATCCTTTTTATCAGTATCCGTTAAACTGTTATGAACATATATTAATATTTCATAAACACAGGCTGGATCTTAATAAAATTCCATGTCCGGTTTGCGGTTCGTTAAATGTAAACGGCAATACGCAATCGGAAATCGGCGTTCAAAGTTGGGAATGTAAGAATCAAAATTGCTTTGAAAGAAGCCCGCATAATAGAGGAAAAAGATTTTCCCTTCGTTCCAATATGATGCAGAATGATTTTAATAGAACCCTCGAAAACGCTATTGATAAATTAACTATTACTAAATGGAGAAGGGATATAGTTAAGTTTCCGCCGGTGATAAAAATTGACCATAAAGGAAATAATAAACTTGGCCATAGCGCACCTTTTCCTAAAGATATTCCTGAAATGGCAATAAAATACTTCTCTTATGCCGGCGATTCCGTTTTAGATCCATTTGCCGGCAGTTTTACATCGGCTACTTGGGCAAAAAAATTAGGGAGGATAGGATTAGGGATTGAAATAAATAAAAAAATGTTTGATACTGTTATTAAAAAACGGATTTTAAATGAGTTCGGCAAAGATTTTAAATTATTAGAGTTTAATCTTTAAAGCAATAAAAATCAATTATTCTAATGCATCAAACCTATTTAAAAATTTTTCCCATTTCCCATAGCCTTTTGCGCTAAAATGTTGTCTGTCTTGATCTTTTAGGAACGAAATTCCATTTAGAGAATTACCCATTGCCTTCTTAAAGTCGCTCACAGACAATACTAAAAAGTGAGACACATCCTTTTCATCAATTAGACACCATATATAAAAGTGGTTTTTATCTTCAATTAAATCTCTAGGCTTCATATCAACGGCATAAGTATTTTTTGATTTACCGTTTTTTCGTTCAATTCTTGAGCTTTTAACTTGGATTGTCCGAAATTTTGGTATATAAGTGGGATTACCGCATTCACACAAGTAATTTTTTAATTCCACTTCTCCACCACAATTTGTTTTATCGCAGGTTGGTATATTTAATAAATTTATTCCTCCACATTTAACGCATTTTGTTTTATTTCCTACCATTTCTGTTCCGCAATTCAGACATTTCTTTTTGGCAATGATTTTATTTTTTTGTGTTTTCGAAAAATCTTTACCGCATTTTTTGCAAATCAAGGCGGGCGTTAAATTCCAATTTTTCCCACACTCAGAACAAACATGCTTATGGATTAGTAAATCTATATATTCATCATACATAGGATTATAAACATTCCAGCCATGTTTAGACAATTCAAAAGAAACAAGAAATTCTCCATAACGTGAAAAATGTTTTACATTTAAATCATCAACATTTTTAGTTTCTATTTTATTAGATTTTATTTTCATATTTTAATGTCCCATTGTTCTATTATCTATATAAAAAAGTTTTTTAATTTTCATTTTCCGGATTGTTTTCCTTGCTGTCCAAACCAATATCCTATGAGCGATCCAAAAAGAGTTCCTATCAAATCTTTCGGTAATAGCTGGAAAAATCCGATTACAACAATAGCTACAAGAACAGCAAAACTGAGTCCTACGTGCATATTCCGTTTTAATCGAACACTGATTCCGTTCCTAACCGAACACTAAAATCAGCAATTAATCCCTTTATATTTTTTATATAATATCGTTAGTTTTAAGTCAATGAAAATATCTTTTAATGAAGGATTGCAGGGGGGACGAAAACGCCGTCCAATAAAATCTGACAACGCACACAGAAGCCGATATTGATGCCACTCATTAACTGGGGAATCTCTCAGACCCCCATTGGAAATGGAAAAATCCTAAGTCCCGTCTTTCTTTTATTATTGTCCGTCGGTTTACTTTACGCTTTGGAGGCTTGCCGCCTTCGCTTCGTAAATCATTTAATATAAAACCCTAGACAGCCCTTATTTTTATTAATGAAATTTAGCAATTAAAATGCAATATTGCAATTAATTTAATAGATTATTTCTCATCCCATACCTCATTTACAGCTTTTAGTAAAGTTTCTGGCACCAAATGGCTATACCTTTTAGTCATCTGCGTAGTTCGATGACCTAACAACTCCCCTGTAATATATAAGCTCGTGCCGTTCATAACCATTTTCGAGGCAAACACGTGCCTTAAGTCGTGGATACGCATATCCTTTAATCCGGCATTCCTGCAAGCGGTATGGAAAGAATGCTTAAAATCGCCGATTTTAGCCCCACTATTATTAAAGACATACAAACTATCCTGATTCTTTTCAATGTGGCTTAAAATGCTCCTAAGTGCGTTCGATATCGGAATATGCCTGTCGTATTTAGTTTTAGTTCCTTTTATGGCTATCATGCCGTTCTTAATATCTACGTCGTCCCATTTAAGGTTTAAGGCCTCCCCTTTCCGACAGCCAGTATAAATCAGGAAAGTAATTAAATCTCGGGTAAGTTTATTCGTGGCCCCCAAGATTAATTTTTGGATATCACCGTCGTCGAGAGTTTTAAGACGGGATAATTCATTTAATTTCTTAATCTTATAGGCTGGATTATTGTCTGCATAATCTCTCTCAATACAGAAATTAAAAAAATTGGAAATAATTATAACTTCATAATTTACGGACCTGAAATTTATTTCGGATTCCTTTTTATCTTTATTCTTTTCCAAAGACATTATTTCAATCTTTCTTTCAAGCTGGTAATTTTTAATGTCAAGCGGCAAAATATCAGACAAGATTTTATCTTTAAAAAAAGGAAGAAAATGCTTGGCGGCTGTAATTTTACGTATAGCAGAACCTTTCGAATCGCCGTTATTTTTCAGGTAGTTTTCCCATGCCGTCTGAAATAAAAGACGCTTGTTCCTATCTGTCGGCAGACCGTTTTCCCTTTTAATAATATCATTTTTAACGGATATTTCTATCTGTTCGGCAAGTTTGCGGTCGGCAGTCTTGCAGGAACGCCTGTATCTTTTCCCCTCGAACACAAAATCATAGTAATAATTCTTGCCGTCTTTTACAATAGCCATATTTTACCTGCCTCCCAGGGCTTTTTGACTATTATATCACTCATGTGAAAATTCCGCCATAAAAAAGACAAAAGCGGGTAAAAAACGATATTATTTGATTAAATATGATAAAGGCTTGAAAACCGGAAAGACTGATGAAATATGTGGTTTTATAATGGCTGGGGGAGAAGGATTCGAACCTCCGTAATGGGAGTCAGAGTCCCAGGTCCTGCCGCTAGACGATCCCCCAAATTTCGATAAAAAATGCGGGTTTTATCAAGAATAAGTTCTATTATTATATGATAAAGCATCAAAAAAGGTCAATAAAAATAACATAAAAAAATTATTAATTTATCTAATTTTTATAAATAATCGGCAAATAAAATGTTATAATATTGACTCGGAGGAAATGGAGTTTAACTATGAAATTTAAGGCACGGCGTTTTCATATTTTAGTCATGTTTAAACGGCAAAATCCGAAATTTTCTATCAACTTATGAAAAAAATCAAATTCTTAAAAATTTTAAAATCGGGGTGGTTTGGATTAAGCCTTCTGATATCTTTATGGCTTTTGATTATCGGAATTCTGGGCAGTTATATCGCAGAACTACTGGATTACGTTATCCGGCATTGTCATGCATTTTATCTATCTTATTTTTTAAAACTGGTAATAATTATTTGTATATTTTTCATTATATTATTAATTGTAACCTATGTCA
>JAJZYP010000132.1 GCA_021798015.1 bacterium | reverse complement strand
TATAATTTTTATAATCTATGTTTTCAGTCATATTTAAATATTCATGTCCCTTATAAATATCTTATAATGTTTTTAAATAATTTACAATTTGAATTTAAAAAATTTATAATTATAGTATAATATAAAAAAGTTTAGATTAAAAATTTAAGTTAAATTTTATTTGATTACTTAAAACTAAAACATAATATACACTATTAATGAATTATAAAATGTATGAAACTTTATGAATATACTGATTGTAAAATTGAGTTCTATAGGAGACTGTTTTCTTGCAACACCGGCTATAGAATCTATAAGAAAGGGTTATCCCGGCAGTTTTATTACATGGCTTATAGAGGACAAATCTAAAGATGTAGCATTTTTAAATCCTAACGTAGATGAGATTCTTGTTATAGATAAAAAAAAATTTAAATTTAAAGACTATTTATCCTTAATAAGAAAAATCAGAAAGTTTCGTTACGATATAGCTATTGATTTGCAAGGCGTAGATAGGTCGGCTATTTTTTCTTTTTTAAGCGGAGCTCCTGTCAGGTATTGCGTAGAATATGCAAAACTTGGATTTTTATGCAATAGGAAAATTATAAGGCGAGGGATGCCGCATGAACATGCGGTGAATTTTTATCTTTTTTTGGCTGAAAAAAGCGGCGGAGCAAAAATAGATAAACCTCAGCCCGTCCTTATTACTTCTCCGGAGGATAAAAAATTTGCCGAAGATTTCTTAAAAAACAGTTTTGAAAATATTGAAAACAAAATATTTATCGGCATAAATCCTACCGGAACATGGAAAACTAAAAGATGGCCGGTAAAATATTTTATAGAAATTTCAAGGCGGCTGCTGGATTTTTTCGGCGATAACGCACGCATAATAATATTCGGAGGTAAAGGTGAAGAATATCTATCGGATGAAATATTGCAGGCATTAAACGGCAAAAACGCCGCCTCCGCAGTCGGAAAAACTACGCTAAAACAGGCAAAAGAACTGTTATCTAAAATGGATTATTTTATAACGCCCGACTCTGGACTAATGCATGTGGCGGCTTCAATAGACAGCCTTAAAACAATAGCTTTATTTGGGCCGACGGATCCTAATCTTACAGGGCCTGTAGGAAAAAATTTTACGGTATTAAGGGACAACCTTATATGTATTCCCTGCTTTAAAAAAGAATGCCCTCTTAATAAAGTAGACGATAAAAATTTAACGGAATGCGTATTATGCATGAAAAGAATTACTCCAGACTCCGTATTCGATATAATTAAAAATGATTATTTAATTAAAAATGAAAGATATTTTAATATTCGGGCATAATTATATCGGCGACGTATTAACGATGACTCCGGCAATAAGAGCCCTAAAGCTTAAATTTCCTGAAAGCAGAATTGTAGCTGTTGTTTCTAAGAACGCTTCGCCTATTTTGAGAAGAAACAAAGATATCGATAAAATAGTTGAAACCGAAAGGTTTAACGGCATTAAAGGCATTGCGCGAATATTTAAATTATTTTTAACGCTTAAAAATATTAGTAAAACAAACGGTTATAAATTTTACATATGCCTTAACTTTCTTGCCTCCTTTAAATTTTCCATACTCGGCTTTATGCTTTCCGAAAAACAAGTAGGACGTGAAAAATTTTTAAATAATTTTTTTTTACACGACCGAATAAAGTTTCAAGGAATAACAAACAATATAGATAAATCCTTAAAGCTTATCGAACCTTTTTATATTAACGCCGGTAATAAATATTTTAATAAAAATTATGTTTACGACATAGAAGAACATGATATAAAAAATGCAGAAAATGTTCTTAAAAATTCTTTCAACGGATACGGAACGGAAATAAATGCCGAAAATTTTAAATTTGTTCTATTTTCTCCGGGGTCGACAAGAAAGTCCAAAGAGGCGCCGCCTTTCTTATTTTCGGTTTTTGCAGACTTTTTAAACAAAGAAGGATATTTTGTGGTAATTACAGGAAACAAAAAAAATGAGGATATTTCCAAAGAAATATGCGATAAGATTGATAATAAGCATATGAGCGTTAATTTAACGGGTTTAACCGATATATATACTCTCGGCGGATTAATTTATCTTTCAAAATTGGTAGTATCGGTCGATAATGGAACTATGCATTTAGCGTCTGCGCTTAAAGTGCCGACGATAGCGCTCTTTGGTTCTACCGACCCTGCAGTTTGCGCTCCTATTTCGGATAAAATATTTATAATAGACAAAAAAATAGGATGCTATCACTGCTTTAAAAATTTATGCGGCAAGGAAGATTATAAAATTAAAAAATATCCTGATTGTATGAATAATATTTTATATGAAGATATTATAGAAGGCTACAATTTTTTACTGAACTCCAATTAAAAATTAAATTTAAAAAATAAAAAATATTAAAAAATTATATAAAATATTTGCATACAGATAAATAAAATGAAAATTTCCGGTTTTACTTTTATAAGAAACGGCATATTGATGGGTTATCCGTTTAAAGAATCGATTATGTCGGCGCTTCCTCTGGTTGACGAATTTATCGTAGTCGTGTGCGAGAGCGCGGATCAAACCAAAGACGAACTGGAAAAATTGAGGGATTTAAATCCTAAAATTAAATTGATAGAATCCGATTGGAAAATTACAAAAAAAAGCGGATCTATTTTATCTGAAAAGACCAATTTAGCTATAAAAAACATAACAGGGGATTACGGTCTTTACGTTCAGTGCGACGAGGGCATCCATGAAAAAGATTACGAAAAGATTACCCGCATTCTTGAAGAAAATATTAACAATAAGGAAATTAAGGGTTTTGTTTTTGATTATATCCATTTTTTTGGAGGTTATTTTTCGTATGCAAAAAAATCGGAAAGAAAATTTTTCTATGATAAGGAAGTGCGAATTATAAGAAACGACGGGACGGTTTTTTCTTGGGGCGACGCTATGGGCTTTAAGAATGCAAATGGCGTAAAGATAAATATAGAAAATAAAAATGCATTGCCTCTGAATACGACTATGTTTCATTACGGTATGGCTAAAAATCCAGCCGATATGTATAAAAAAAATAAAGAAATGGAAAAGATTTATAATTTTCAAATAGTAAACAGATTAAAAAACTGGGTTTCAAACTATAATCCGCGTATAGATAAATATATATATTCAGACTTTAAATGGCTTGAAAGAATCGACAGGAAAAATTTAGATTTTCATCCTGCATCATTCAGGGGGCTTGCTTCTGCGCAGGATTGGGAAGCAGATGATTTTAAAACTTTTATGGAAGAAAAAAAAGGGGCTTCGCAGTTTTTTAAGATGCTTATTTACAGGCTTGTTAAGGACTCTATATATGAAACATCGAATGCATATAAAAAGATAAAAGCTTTTATGAAAAATACGCAACAAAAATAATTTATAAAAAATAAATACAACATCTTACACAGTGAAAATTTTAGAATTTATTACTCCGTCGAACATTGGAGGAGCAGAGAATTACGTAGCCAACTTATCAAAAAAATTTATAGAAAAGGGGCACGAAGTTTTTATTCTGTCTTCCGTCGTCGATAACAACAAAAATCCGGATTTATCAGTAGAGCAATTTCTTTCTAAAAGCGGATTGCCTTTTAAGACAATAAGGACGGGCTTTAAATATAATCCGTTTACAATATTAAGAGTTGCATATTTTATAAAAAAGAATAAATTCGATATAGTTCATACGCATTTGTCTAAAGCAAATCTTATCGGAGCATTAGCTTCAAAAATAGCGAAAAAAAAATCTATTTCTACAGCTCACGGATTAAACAAAAAAGCGCAGTATAAGTACTGCGATTACGTTATATGCGTATCTAATGCAGTAAGAGAAAATTTAATATCTCAAGGTATGGATGAAACAAAATTAGGCGTTATTTATAATGGAATAGATATTTCAAAATTTAATCCCGAAGCGGAAGGTCTTCCGGCAAGAAAAGAATATGCGTTTTCGGCGGAATTAGGCAATAATAATCATGACGATACAGGCAATTCGCTTAAGCCGTTTAATATCGGCGTAATAGCAAGGCTGTCTAAGGAAAAGGGTGTAGATTTATTTATAGAAGTTGCAAAGTTTGTTCTTATTAAGATACCGAATGCAAAATTTTTTATAGCAGGTACTGGCAGTCTTAAAGAGGCGTTGATAAAAAGGGCCAAAGATTTAAATATTTACAACTCAATATATTTCGTAGGATTTATTGGCGATAATCTGGTTTCTTTTCTAAACGAATTAGACGTTGTAGTGGTGCCGTCGCTAAAAGAGGCGCTTTCTTTTGTCCTCCTAGAATCTATGTCTATGAAAAAAATCGTAATCGTTTCAGATGCCGGAGGTATGCCGGAAGTCGTAGAAGACGGGAAAAACGGTTTTGTGGTTAAAAAAGGAGATATAAATGCTATTTATCAAAAATTAATTTTCGTGTATAATAATATGTCGGGTTTAAACGAACTTGCCGATTCTGCCGCAAAAACCATT
>JAJZYP010000025.1 GCA_021798015.1 bacterium | reverse complement strand
TCCGCAAGGAATCAGGGCGTCCATCCGAACGCGTTATTCCTGCTCGATAACTCCATTGCGGCTAAAGACGGATGGACGACCGTTTTAACCGACCCGGTGGGCGGCTCTATGGTTTACTACTATGCGCCGGTTAGGGTGGAAAAAGTATAAAGGCGTTAAGGACTCTGGATTACCGCTTTGGCAGATATTCCAGCCTACGTTTATCAAAGCATGTCTTTGATATATCTTTGCCTGTATGGTTGTCAACGCATGCCGTTGACACAGGCAAAGATGCTGGAATGACAAATCTATCATGTCATTCCTGCGAAAGCAGGAAAGTTTCAAAGAAACTTCACGAGTGTCGTCAGACACATATTTTCGCCCGCACGATTGTTTTTGCATGTCGAAAACGCGGGCGAAGATGGCGAAGCGGTAATCCATACTTTGAAATATGGAGGTATTTATATATGGAAAAAGAGCTTATCTGTTCCGATGATTTTGCAAAACTTTCACGATACAGAAGTATGATTTATAACCTTTTTTCCAGAGTTTTTGCAAGAAAGGTCGATAGAGAGTTTTTAGAAAGCCTTATGTCCCGGGAGATTATTGATATCATAAGCGGCGTCTGCGAAAACGAAGAGTCTTCAGGGAAATTAACAAAGACGATAAGGAATGTTCTTTCTAATAGCGATAAATTCTTTGAAGTTGAAAGGGAATTTGAAGGGCTTTTTGTGGTTCCCGTAAATGACAGATTTATTCCTCCGTATATCAGTTATTATTTGGGCAACAAATCGGAGAGGATTAATCTTGAGGGCGGGAAAGGTGTGGACGAGGGCGGTGTTGCACTCGTAAACAAGCTTGAACTTTTGTATAAAAAGTTAAATTTTACATTAAGGGATGCAAGCGAGGTACCATTAAAACGGGCTGACCATATTTCTTATATTTTAGGTTTTATGGCCGCTTTAGTCGGTTTCGAGGAAAGGTATCAGTCGGGGCAGGTTAAAAAACAGCTTCCTTTTAAAGGGGTTATAAGCAATGAATTTTCCTTTTTTAACGAATTTATTAAAAACTGGGTAAACTTATTTGCGGACGAGGTGGCGGAAAGGGCTAATTCCCCATTTTATGTTGAAATGGCGAGGCTTATGCAAAGTTTTACGAGTTCGGAGCAAAGTGATTTAGAGATGCTATTGTTGCAAAATTGAAGCAAAATCTTAATAAAAATTTAATAAAACTGTAATAATTTTGTAACATTCTTTTGTTAAACTTAAAGGTAAATAAATTGGAATCAATTTTTAAACTTAAAGGATTAAAGGCTTTTGCATAATTTTGGAATTTTAACATTAAATTAAAGAGGAGAGGAATGTATGGTCAAATTAATCAAGGCAGTCAAGCGAGGTTCGAACCGGCTGTCCAAGTTTTTTATTTTTATTCCGGCATTAGTTATGGTTTTAAGTCTTGCGGTTATGCAGGTAAAAGTATCTTATGCGGCGGGGCAGTCAGGCGGTTCTGCGGTAAGCAACGGAAGTAACGGCAGTGTCAATCTTTATGAAAACCCCGCAACGGGCGAGGTATTTTTAAAACCCGGAAAAGGAAGGGTAAAAGTAGGCAAAAATGTGACAAGGGAGTTATTCGGGGTAAAAAAAGCGCCGTCAACTGGACTACCGGCGTGGACAAAGCATATAACATTAGGAGCATTGGTTTACATGGGCTACGGCTATTATAATAATACCGGTTTTGCAGGCCCGCTCCAGCTTGAAGAAAATCCTCCGGCAACTAATAATAACGGTTATAACGCCTTTAATGTTAATAGGGCATATTTGATTTTCATATACCACCCAAATAATAAATGGTTTTTAAAATTAACGCCTAATATTTATAAGTCTAGTAATAATTCCAGTACTTTTGGCAGTCAATATTTCAGATTGAAGTATGCCTTTATTCAGTTTAACCGTATTATAGATTCAAACGGATTTACTATTAACCTAAAAGCAGGGCAGTTTCCAACTCCTATGATAGCATGGGAAGATGGATTATTGGGCTATCACTTTGCGGAAAGAACCCCGTGGGGGTTCTTAGGCGTAACATCGACTCAGGCAGGTCTGGGTATATCGGGTAAGTTCCGTGCGAACGGGAAGATTTACATGGCATACAATGCGGGATTTTTTAACAGTGCGGCTTTTCATGCAAATGAAGATGTCGCTCAAAAATCTCCTCAGGCAAGAATATCATTTTATCCGTTTGGGGCGGATTCCAATCTGGACGGTCTTGGTATAAGCGGGTATTATGCATGGTCAGAGTCAAACAACTTTGAAGGTATTACGGATAATAACTATCCCACAACAAGGGTATCGGCAATTTTAGATTACAAAACTCCGCAGGGATTAATCGCTTTGCAATATGATTGGGCTAAAAATCAAAATTACGGATTTGCAAACAGTAACGATGGAGGAAGCTGGTGCGGCACCTCTAATACAGGGTTATATTATTGCAATCCTGCCGGCGCAAGTTATCCGTTCAGTCCTTCAATAGGGGCGGTAGGAAATACATTACCTTCTCAGAACACGGAACACGGCATAGATGCCTTCGGGTATTACAATATCGGAAATACTAAATTTTCGGTATTCGGATTGATTCAGAGGTGGTATATCGAGACGCCGCCGTCTCTGGGTGGGGCAATGCCGTACGGCAACCCTTATAACTTTCAAAGGGGAGTTTTAGGCATAGGTTATCATCTCAACAGTCATATAACGCTCGCGATAGACAACCAAAATTACCAATTCTTAAATGCAAAGGATTATAGAAGCGGTAATCCTGCGAACACGGTTTATCAAAACGCATTCATAAAATACGGTCAATGGATGGGCGGTACCAATGCTATATTCGTTCAGGCAAGAATAGCTTTCTAAGCTTATTAAGGCTTTTTTCTCCAATACCTCTCTTACCCCGCCTTCAAAAAGCGGGGCATTTTTATTTTGGGTTTTTCCTTAATGCAGGATTAGGGTTTTTCCTTAATCCTGCATTAGAAAATATTTAGATATTTCTTTTATACGTAAATACTGGATTACCGCTTCGCTCTCGGCTTTCAGCATCTCCGGCACGCAAAGGCGGCGTGCGCCTTTCAACGCGTGCCTCCGATATGTGAAGTTTCAAAGAAACTTTCCTGCGTACGCAGGAATGACACCCTTTGGGTTAAAAGTTAAATTCCCGCATTGTCCCAACCCGCTTCAGCGGGAATCCAAAAAAATAATTTTCTATTGCAGAATTAAGGTTTTTGTCTATTGTTGCTTTTTATAATTAAATTGTAATATAATATGGCAATGCTTCGTATAAATTGAGCAGGAGGTTAATTGAATATGGATTGCGGATGAATATTTTACACAAGAAACCAGGATGGTTTTTTCTTATCACCCCTTTTGTTATCACCTGTTAACTATTTACCTGCCCGGGCTATCTTACTTCCTATATTATTTCCTGTTAATATCTGCGTTAAAAGTTTCGTTTTCCTCCAAATAAATTTTATTTCTTATATAAAAATAAAAATTGACAAATGGAGGAATACCTATGCATAGCCTAATTTATTATTTAATCGCATTTTTATGGGCTATATTTACCGGATTTATCTTTTCATCGATTGGAGCCGCAGGCGGAATACTTGCGAGTTTTGGGTTTATAACCGTTTTGCATATCCCGGTTGCAAATTCGGTAAAGGTAATGAGCCAAATTTTAATTATTATCTCGCCGTTAATCGCGCTTCCCGTTTACTTGCGGCAGGACAGGACTAAAAAAATAAAAGGTATTTTATTTTATCTCGGTTTTATCATAGCCTTCGGCGCCATAATCGGAGCTCTTTTCGGGTCGTGGTTCTCTAAGGAATATCTTTCCGAACTTAAATCCTTTAAGTACCTGTTCGGCTACCTGACATTTCTGGTGGCGGGCTTGATGATTTACAATATTTTGAAACAAGGAAAAAAAATAAAACAGAAGGATACCCCCGTTGAAGATTTAAATAAATTGCCGTCAATCGGCAGGGTTTCTTTTAAGAGAATCGACTTTGAATGTCTATCCAAAAACTACTCGGTCAGCCCGCCATTTTTGTTTTTTGCCGGGTTTATAATAGCGGTAATATCTTCCATATTCGGCGTAGGCGGCGGTTTTTTGATTGTTCCGTTTTTAACCGATATAAACGGACTGCCTGTTTTTTTAGCCGCCGGCATAAGCATATTAGTGGTTTTAATTTCGTCTATAACCAGCGTATCAAATTATATTAGAATGGGGGTTCATATTATAATTCCGGTTCTTTTAGTGACAGTTGCAGGGGTTATATTGGGTTCGGCATTAGGCCCGAAAATTTCTCAGCGTTTAAACGAAAAATGGTTAAAATATACCTTAATAGTTTTACTATTTTTTATCGGCGTGTTTTATGTATTCAAGCCGTAGCAAAAGAATAATTAATAAAAATTGTGGTATAATAATTTTAATCCGGAAAAATAATTGTAAATTGGAGTCATATTAATTATGAAAATGCTTTTTGAGCCTATCGTAATAGGCGGGATTAAGATTAAAAATCGAATAATGATGGCGCCGATGTGCATGTATTCCGCAGAAGAAGGGGTTGTTGGCGATTTTCATATGGCTCATCTTGGCGCCCGCGCCGTGGGCGGCGTCGGGCTTATTATCGTAGAAGCAACCGGCGTGAGTCCCGAGGGCAGAATTAGTCCCTATGATGCAGGTATCTGGAATGAAAAACAGGTTGAGGCTTTTAAGCCTGTAATAAATTTTTGCAAATTATGCGGGTCGGTAATGGGGATTCAGCTGGCGCATGCGGGGAGAAAGGCTTCGACAAACGCTCCTTGGCTGGGAGAAAAGCCGTTAAAACAGGAAGAAGGGGCGTGGCAGGTTCTTGCGCCAAGCACAAATCCGTTTGATACAGGTTATCCCGTTCCAAAAGAAATGAATGAGGATGATATTAAAAAGGTTGTAAAAGATTTTGCAAACGGCGCAAAAAATGCCGATAAGGCGGGGTTTGATGTCATAGAAATACATGCGGCGCACGGGTATCTAATAAACGAGTTTTTATCCCCTGTTTCAAATAAAAGAAAGGATAAATATGGCGGAAGCCTTGAAAACAGGGCAAGGCTGCTATTAGAGATAATAGAAGCTATAAAAAGCGGAAACTGGCCAAAAAACAAACCTATTTTTGTGAGGATTTCGGCGGTTGATTGGACAGACGGCGGCTTTGATTTAGAATCATCCGTAGCATTAGCTAAGATGCTTAAGAAAAACGGAGTCTCTCTTATCGACTGTTCTTCAGGCGGAATTTCGCCAACCGCAAAAATGAATATATATTTTGGCTATCAACTTGGTTTTGCAAAAGAGATCAGGGAAAAGGCGGGGATTGCGGTTTCGGGTGTAGGGCTTATTACAAAGCCGGAATTTGCCGATTTTATAATAAGTTCGGAAACTGCCGATATGGTCGAGATGGGCAGAGAGTTATTAAGAGACCCTTACTGGCCTTTACACGCGGCACATAAGCTCGGCATTGATATAGAATGGCCTAAGCAGTATTTGAGGGCAAAATTATAGTATTTTTAGTCAATTTTGTTTGACATGCCCCCCATGCCTCTGGTCTTTGTCGTCGATGCGATATTGTGATATCCATCCAATTCTTGTTTATTCATTCCTTTTCCGTTATCTATAACGGTTAGGATATATTTTTCGGAATCGATGATAAACCGGATATCGCTTGCGTGAGAATCGAGCGAATTTGCGACGAGTTCGGTAACTATAACTTCTTCCTGCGGAAATGGATAGGAATCCCGTATATCTTCCAATAAATGATGTAAATTTACCCTTGTTTCGCCCATTAACATTTCTTTACCGGCATTTTATTTTAACGAATTAAGATAATAAGCAACATATTTAACCTGTTTGCCGGTTAAAATTTGGGAGCAGTAAGGATCCATTCTACAGCTTCTAATAGCCTTCTCCGTTTGTTTAAGCGAAAGATGTTTGTTTCCCCATCCGGCAAGAGTTACTATATTATCGATCCTTTTTCCTTTAACGAAAGAATGGCAGCGGATGCATCCCGATTTTAGAACAATTCTTTTACCTTTTAATATGCTAAGTTCGCGTTTTGTTTTAACGGCAGATTTATGCAAAGCAAAACTATGTTTAACGAAAATAAATAAAAATCCGGCAAGGAATAAAAAGGAAGTTAGTAACAATATTTTTCTAAAAGACCTAAAAGACATCGAAAACCTCCGTATAAAGTTTTAATTTTATATAACCGTTTTTATTATAACATTTTGAGTCCGGTCTTCAATTCCTGAGTTCTCTTATTAGGTCTTCTGCGCTGTCGTTATAGGTTGCTTCCCCACTTTCGGCTTCGTTTATCGATTTCATCGTTTCTTTGTTCGGGATTTCGAGTTCGAAGGGCAACTTTCTGTCCATAGCCACTTTGGAAAGGAACATATTAATTCCGTCCGATAGCGTCAAATCATATTCCCTAAAGAATTTTTTTGCAAAATCCCTGTTTTTTTTATTAAGCTTAATGCTCGTGGACACCCTTGCGTTACTCCGGCTGTCCCGGCCGTCATTTATTTTTTTTGTCGTTGTTTTCATATAAATTCATAGCCCGGAGACCCCGTCTTCTATAAGGCGGGGAATATTTCTATTTGCGTTTTAAAAAACAAAGTTTTTTAGCAAATAGAAATGGCTATCCTCCAAGTTTTAAAAGATTCTATCAACCTTAAATTCGTATGTTTCGCCGAAGCGTTGATTTTCTCTCCGGTTAAACGCCTAACATCGAAATACCCCGACGACCTCAGTCCGTATATAAAACACTCTATCCCGTCGTGTAAAACCTTATCCCACCTTTTGAAGCCGAATACCTCTTTAATCGCATTAACCTTTCTTTTGCCGCCCTTAAGCAAGTTAGCCTTAAACAGCGAACGGTTGCATTTGCGGACGAACTTTATAAAGTAGTTATTATCCGTTCTCTCCCGACTGCACCCGCTCGCTATGCAAAAGGCGTCGTTGGCGTGTGATTTTTCCATCCCTAACGCTATCCTCGCGGACTTGGTCAAATAGCCGTAGGTGGTATTTACGGTATTGCCAAGTTCTCTTAACTTATTTACTATTTTCCACCGCAGGATAGACATTATCGTTTCGGCTTTAAACCCCTTGCGTTTCTTGGCGGATAACTTAATCCTGCCCTCGTGGTAGTCTTTATGACATTTCTCGCACAAAGTTACTAAGTTATCCGGCCTATTCCCGCCCGTCTGCCTTGATACAATATGATGGACATTAAGAACGGTATTGCTCTTGCCGCAATGGGAACACTTGTGTCCGTCCCTGCATAATACGTATTCCCTAACGTTCCAGAATTCCTTTTGCTCGCCGTTTTGATATTCTATGCCCGATATATCGGGGTTCTTAATCTTTTGAATATCGAAAGCGGCGGCTTCAATCGCTACTGAACTAACCGGTAGAATAGATTTAACAATATTAACGGCTTTGATATGCGCGTCAAGTTTGTGTTCTACCGACGGAGCGAGCCATCCGCCTTTCTTATTCCCGCGGTTTAAAAACCTTGCCGGACGATGCCAAAGCCTATTCCTGCGCGTCCTGCGGTATTGCCTTTTCTCGGATAACAATTTCGGAATGTCGGTTCTTAATTCAACTTCGGAACGCAGCAGTTCTTTGGCGCTTGATACCGCGGACAGGCCGATGTTCTTGTATCCAGTATCGACGCCTAAGGTTATGGGTTGAACATAACCGGAACTCCCGTAAATCAGTTGTATTGTAAACGGCGTTCTTTTGACCACTTTAGCTTTACCTTGTTTTAGCATTAATCTTGCTTTAGCTGAATTTGTCGGCATTAACGGCTTTCCGTGTTTGTTTAAAACATAGACTAACATAAAGCTTTACCTCCTTTTATAAGGGTTAAATACGCATCGGGATTGTTATTCAAGGTTTTTAAGCCCGGCACACCGTCTCTTGCCCTCTCAAGACTGTTTAATGACGAGCCATAGAGCTTAAGGCTTGCGCAATACCTTAAGGTATGTTCTTTAAAAGTTCTCTTAAATAACTGCTGATTAAACATGAATTTAATCTCCGCTTATCAACCGGCTTTTTCAAGCCCCGTCCGTGAGGACGCGGGTGGTTGACATATACCTCTGTAGTGTTGTATAAAATAATTATAACACGAAAGTGTTAATCATGCAATTGCTGCTTAGTTCTTATTTTCTCCTTCGAAGCAGGTTATATGTAAACAGTCCTTTAACCCCTTTTTAACTTCCGGCTTTTTAATCCCAAACTTCTTAGCCAAAAAACTAAAAAATTGTTTCGTGTTTCCGGTCGCGTAGGCCGCTTTTGTCATATTATAGTCGTTTTCCTTAAGAATTTCTTTGAATAAAGTCGTCCGATATTTATTTTGTCGTGGAAACCGCAGTATTAACCCGCCGGTTAATCGTCCCCGACGGTTTAAACCTTAAATATCTTGTTCTTTTTTCCGGATTAATATTAATGTCTTTTACCGATATGCTCTTTGAAAGAATATCCGGACGGTTAGCTATATTTCTGATACTTGCGGGCTTTTTATCCGCCTATCTCGCAAAGACGCCGCTATTATCGCCTCTTGAGGCGTTAGGCATAGGGGCCGGAATATTTATCCTTATCGATATAACAAGATTAGGCTCTTACGCTTTCGGCGATATTTTAACCGCCGGGGCGATAGGGGCGTTCGTGGGGATAGAAAATATCGTTATTATCTCGATTTGCGCTATAATATTAGGAAAGATAATAGCTTATTTAGGCGCAAGATTAGACGGTTTGTTCGATAAAAGCAAGGTAAAACAGTTTCATTTTGCGTTTGTGCCCGTGTTATTTTTGGTAGCGGCGGTAATGTTTGCGGTTTAAAAATAAAAGGAGTATTATTTAAAAAAGAGTTTTATTGCTTATTTTATTTTGATTATTTTATCATAACCAAATTTCTGTTTTTAAAAATTTGACAATTTTTATGAATATTATGCGTAATTAGAAAAGAATGTAGATTGATAAAATCTTAATTAGTGGTGAATTTTATGTCGAACCCTTTTTATCGTCATTCGTTCCGCCGTATTATTTTTATTCTAATAGCGTTTTTGTCCATTGCCTTGAGCGGCTGCGCCCCAACCATGTTCAACGTGAATGTTCAAAGCGATCCTGAGGGAGCTAACGTAAAGATATTAAACAATAAACAGAAGCTTGTTTTTACGGGGAAAACCCCCGCTGTCGCATCGCTGGTTAAGCATTATTACGGCGGGCGCGATTTAACTTATTTTATGCAAATCTATAAATTCGGATACGCGAAAAAAAGCCTGTATATCGCTCCTTTTTATTATTTCAACGGCGCTTGCGTGGCGAAAACAATAGCCGAGACAATACTTTTATTGCCGATAGTGATATTTGCCGCGAAAAGCGGGAGTCCTAATAATACTCAGTTTTCTTCTTGCGGGAGCAACGCATTTCTGGCATATCATACCCATCTCGATATAAAACTAAAACGAAAGAAATGGCCGGGGACAAGCGAATTTATTAAAAACAGCATATTTTTGTTCGACGATACCGGTAAAAGTATATAATTTCAACGGGAAATTAGGCTTATCGACAGATGTTGTGGAATTGTGCATAAAAAACATAGAGATTTTAAAAATATTAACGGGTTAATCAAATTGCGTAAATTATAAACAGGAAGAGAATGACATTCATTATATCATACCAAAAATATCGATAAATCGGAATAATTCTTCTACTACGCCATGCCTTTTATTTTAATCTCTTTTAAATAATCGATATTTTCACTGACTTAAACTTTACGATATTATATAAAAAATAAGAAGGGATTAAGCCGTCCAGTTAAACCGAAATCCGCATTTGGAAGGTTTTTAAATGTTTTTATAGCGGGAAATGCCTCACTTATTGCTATTTCCTGCGGTTTTTAATGGAGCCGGCGATAGGAATCGAACCTACGACCCGCTGATTACTAATCGTAAACCTGCTTTATAATTTATTGATATTATTGATAAATATTAGCATATTTAAAATGCGGCAGCAATATGGTAGCAAAACATAATTTACAATAATTCAATTTTTATTTTTTCAACAAAACTAAAGTGCTTATCTTTTGTAATTAATATTAGGTCATATTGCCGTGCGATAGCCGCAATCCAAATATCGTTTTCCGGAATAGGCTTCCCTTTTTCTTTTAATGCGTTTTTTATATCGCCGTATATCATTGCCGTATTTGTATCGCATGACAGGATAGTATTACCGGCGGCAAATTCATCTATTTTGTTTAAATTTTCTTGGATTTTTGAAGATTTACGCGCTCCGTAATATAACTCCCCGATTGCGATACACGGAATAAAAACTTCATCGGCGTTTAATATATATTTATTGAGTGACGGATCTTCGCTAAACAATGTGATAATTACATTTGTATCCAGAATTATCCTACCACTCATTTATATCCGCCTTTTCGCAGTCTTCGTCTATAGCTTTAGAAATTTGGCGTAAATCGTTTGCGGAAATAGTTCCTTTAAACCGCAGGAGGGCTTTCCCTTTTACTCCTTTTGGCGATAAGGATGCTGCAAAATCTAAAACACGGAGTTGAAGATCATAAGGAAGCCTGTCTATTTGATTTACAATATTTTCTTTAATATGCGTATTTGCCATAATTATTTCCCTTTTTATTATTGCTTGACTTTGATGTATAGTTTTATAATATAGATTTAATCTTGTATTTTGCATAAAGCTCATCTTTATGAGCTTTTAATATATTTTCTATCTGCAAAAATATTTTCATAAACTTGCCTATCGTTTTATGCTTTTAAATATAATTATACCATAATAATTTATATTTATTTTTCGTTTTCCGCACAAAATTTTATTTTATTGCATGTGTTTATTATAAAAACAACATAAAACATTTTTTAATTCCCGTATTAGTGGGGATAAGGCAACGAAACGAAAATTATTCCTAAAAACAAACTTTTTTAAAAAATTAGCCATAATTGTATATAAGTTTATACAAAAACAGCAATTTTGGGAATTTGTCGATAGTTTACTATTATATTTTTTTGCAGTATAATTAAATTATGCCAAGAAAAAACTGTGCCGGCGGTTGGGATTAAAAAAGGGGAACGGCACCGCCAAAGTTGCCTACCGCTTGACATATTTTTTATATTAAGGTATATTATAAATACAAATCTTATTCATTTAATTTATTAAATGAGGCGCTAATTATGAAATATTATGTATTTTGTAAGGAACATCCTCAAGAAAAAATATATATTGATTTTAATAATGTAGAAATATCGGTAAAAGATGATGTTCCGTATCCTTGTTTTACGCTTTCGTGTCCTACAACTAACCATCGATATGTTTATAATGCTAACGAAGTTCAAGCCGAGGCTGGAATTGCTTTAGGCGGGGCTTTAGTAGGCGGTCTTTTATTTCTTATAGACCCAGTTTTAGGACTTATAGGCTCAATTGCCGGGCTAATCGGAATGACAAAAAAAGAACAGGATAGAGTTAGAAAATTCAATAGTTCCGACAGAAAGCAAGTATATTTGTAAGATGAATATAAGAAATATTGCTACTATAAGTTATATTGTTCTTTTTATACTATCAACAATTTATTTTTATAGGTCGCCAAGGTTGCTTTCAAAGAAAAACTTAAAAGACAGTCTTTTAATGGCAATCGGTTCTGCATCTATTTTTAAATTGCTTATTTTTACGATAATTCTTCCGAAATATTTTAATATTCAGTCGGTTATTCCCTCGACAGATTCGGTAATTACAATAATTGTCGTGGTTATTTACGGTATTCATCTGGGAAAGTTATCGAACCTGAAAAACCAAAGCCTGTGGAAGAAAAAGAATGTAATATCAGTGATAAAAATTAATTGCTAAAAATAAGTCTTTTGGCACAATTTCAGGCACAGCATATTTTTTCCTGACTTTGACACCTAATTTTTGTTCCCTCTCTGCAAAGATGCAATAATACTGATATCTCTATGTGAATTTAGGGGTTGTTTTTCCAAAATGACCCTTAAACCTCTATCTTAGCATGGATACAACCAATTTATTAATTTGGCGCAAGTTCTAACCCATTTTTCACCATCTATAAAACTTGGTTCGGTGTTATGCGCCAATTGATTTCTTTGCCCGCAAATACGTTCTATTTTCTGGGTATCGTTCATATCTTTATTTTTTATTTTGCCCTTTGTTGTAATAGAAGTTTCATTATATGTTTCCTCGCAATTATCACTGTTATAACAGTCATTTTGATCAGGAACGGGAATTTTCTTCATCACGGCGGCCACAAATTCTTCGTTTTGTTTTTGTTGTTTTTGATATGTTGATGGTATATCTTCGTCTTTAATATCCTTGAGGCTGATTAATTTATTATCGACAGCCCATCGTAATAATGGATATAATGTATTGGGCTTTTTATCGCAAGATTTACAACTGCAAGGATATTTACAATTATCGTAAAGACATCTGCAACCGCAAAGTTCTCGTATCTTGTTTTTTAAAGCATATTCTAATGTTATAATGGCCTGTTCTTTAGCTATTGTATTAAAATTTCTGTAATACATGGAATAGATTAGCAAATGTAATGCATTTATAAATCCAATTTTTTTGTTGTATTAGAATATTATGATTTTTATTCGCCATTAAAATATATTTTCATTTGTATGTGAAATTTGGAATAGATAATTGTTAATTTTTAAAAGGATTCTCAATAGAAATCAATTTATGTCCACAGTAATTTATAAACTTCAAAATGTCTTCTAAGTTAATAGTTATTGTTTCAGTATTAACAAGTGGATGAAAGCTTAATTTTCTTTCCTTAAATATATCTTGGTCAAAAAGCACAACAATATGCTTGTTTATATCATTTATCAACGCGAAAGGAGTAACCCCACCTGGTTTAATATTTAGTACATTTTCTAGCATATCATTCGAAGCAAATGATAGTCGTTTAGCTCCAATCTGCTCTGATACACTTTTAAGGTCAACTCTCTTTTTCTCTAATGTAACAGCCAAATATAGTTTTTCTTTTGTGTCTTTTAAAAACAAATTTTTACAATGAGCACCATCAATATTTTTTGCATATTTTTCTGCATCTGCAACATTATATATTGGTTGGTGCTTATATCTTTTATAGCATATTCCCAACTTTTTAAGTAATTCAAGCAACTCATCATTATTGATAATTGTATGATCCTTCATATTTAATTTTAATATTAAAGTTTTGGGTATTATTTGTATAAATATTTATTACATTTTTAACTCAGTCAAAACATTATCAAGAATAGCCATGCTTTCTAAAAGTTCATCTTTGCAGATAATTTTTATCTGCTTAGGAACATTTTTATTAAGATTAATTTCTTTAATTTCATTATAATAGTTCTTTAAATCGTTATTTGTTTTAAAATTATCGTCATATTCACATAAATCTTCAAAGCGTTTTAGTTCTTCCATAATTAATTCCTATAAATTCTTTCCTTTAAAACCTCAACATCGTCTCTTATAATTCATCATCAATTGTTTTTTTTAGTTTGTTTTGTAGGTTTTCCAAAACTTTATCTATATCCTCAAGGGCATTTTTAAAATCACTAAAATTATTTGGACCGAATGAGGTCATTAATTTACTAAAATATAACTCAAGATTTTCAAAATCAGATGCTATGTTAGGATTTGAGCGTCTTATTGTTATACGATATACGCTTGTTATGATGTTTGCATATTTATTAATTATTTCGTCTAAATAATTCTTGCATTCTTCATCTTCATTCGGGAAATTTAAAAAATTATTACGAAGAAATTTGAGTTGTACATCTATCATTGAATTCTTTATTTCTATTAGTCTATCAAACAATGCTTTATATCCATAAAAATCGGAAATTTGAGCAGATATTTTGGCAAGTTCAACGGATTTATTTACAGCGTCAGTTAATTTTTTTGTCTCCTTTATTAAAATAAAAGTGAAAATAACGAGAAGAATAGTAAAAATGGCAGCGGGATTCATAAAAACTTCCTATTTAAATTTATTCTATTGTATATATTTAATTATACTATCCGATATTTTGCAATAATTAAATCGCAGGTGCTTCAATCCTTACCTTTTTCTTTCTCCGTTATTTTATTAATTTCATGCTCGATTGCCGCTTGAATTTGCTCCGGAGCGACGATATCGTTATCGTAAATTTACATGACAGTCTCTTCCGTTAAATCCCAGTTATCCGAAAACGGAATTTTACTTAACAAAATTTTCGTTTTCGTTGCGGACAAGTTCTATAACGGCATAAAATACAAGACTTATTTTAACAATCAAAACGGGGCTTTCAGGGAGCTTACGGAAGTCATAGAAAAAGGATATAATGCGGACGATTATAAAACCATAGGAGATTTTATAATCGACTACCCCGGCTACGCCGGTTTATCCCGAATAGACGAAATAGAAAACCTCTACGAATCGTTGAAATTTAAAATCGACAATGATATAAGTAATATAGTCAACTTAGATATCGCGGGCTTGAATATAGACGATTACGATTTCGTCCGTTTAAGACAGGCGGTTTACGACGGACTAAAAGAAGAAGGTTTGACGAGCGATAATATTATAGAAGAAATAGTAAAGCCGGTGCCGTTCAAAGAAACTTATACTTAAATACGTCCGCAGCGCGGACAAGATAGAAGAGAAAAGGGAGTTGTCAAGACGGGAGGCGGAAGAAAAAGAAATTCAGGACGATTTAATATCGCGGGCTATTTACGAAGATTTTGAATCCATAAAAGGCAAAAAAGAAAAATACGGAAAAAAGGATATCGAAGAATTAAGAAAAGTTTTAAGCGGTTTAACCCTAAAGTTCGGCAGGGATAAAATTAAGATTTTTATAAGGTCGAGATATTTCGGAAGATGCGCGGATAGGTCGATATTAGAGGTTCTTTTTCCCGAGAACTTCGCTATATAATTAAAAATAAAATTGGAGGCAATTATGAAAAACAAATTATTTTTCTTTTTGGCAATCTTACTTTTTGCTTTTTTGTCTATTGGTTTGGTAAAAAACGCATCGGCGCAAAAGCCGATATTTATTTCTATGCTCTCAAAAATACCGGGCTATAAAATCGTAAAAGATTATGGTTTTATCACCTATGGGAGACATGGCATAAGTCGAGTGCTAATCAGGGAAATTAAAGGTCAAAAGCCGATAATACAGGGGACACTCGATACTTCTCAAGGCACTATGATAATGCAGACGTTTGGCGCTATTGAACAATACGCGCCTTCAGGTTCTAATGCTTGTATTAATTTAAGTTTTCGCCGCGGCTTTTATGCCGCCTGTGAATACGTAAAACTTGTTCGTGAAAAATAAATTTATGAGAAAATTATTTTTCGTTTCGATTATCGCCTATATTCTGTTTACGGCAAACGCAGGTTATGCCTTCGGCGTCCTAAACCCGCCCTACAACCAATCCGACCCTAATTTTAACAAACTTGCGATGAGGGTTTATAATTCAAACAGTCCTTATATTTATGCTTACGGAGCCTATACCTATGACGCCGTTCCGATAACTGAGACTATGTCGGGTTGTAAATTAATAAGTATAATAAGGCGAACGAAAGGCTTTTCTAACCCCAATTATTGGGCTATCGAAAATTATAAAATATGCAACGGCAATATCGACGAGGTAAAAAATACCAATATGGCGGGCTGGGACAATCTGCCGAGAGGTATAAAACCGGTTATAAACAATACGATAGCGCAGGCCCGCCAATACGGCAGGGCAACGACTAATTATTACGGATACAGGGTAGTAGCAAAGACGGGAGCATACGTCGGGACGGTATTTGTATATGTGCTGAATGGGATAAAGTTAGAAGCGGTGATGAGGTTTTAACCCCCCAAACTAAATAAATAAAAAAAAGAGGTATTACTATAATGTCCGAAGAACAAAAAAGGCTTTTAGAACAATCCCTATGGGCTATTGCGGATTTACTCAGGGGTAGAATGAATGCCGACGAATATAAAAACTACGTATTGGGATTTATATTCTTAAAATACCTTTCGGAAAGACAGGAGGTTTATGCGGACGACGAATTACTTAAACGGGATAATATAAAATATGCCGACCTTATAAACGAAAACGATGAAAATGAAGAAATTATAAGTTTAGTTAAACAACAGAGCATTGAAAATAAAGGTTTTTTCTTAAAGCCCAATCAGCTTTTTTCTTATATAGTTAAAAAAGGCAATAAAGAATTCGGAAGCGATAATTTCATCGTAGAAGATTTAAAAAATGTTTTAAATTCCATAGAACAAAATACTATAGGACAGGAAAGCGAAGAAGATTTTATAGGATTATTCGAAGACGTAGATTTAAGTTCCGCAAAACTCGGTAAAACAGAAAAAGAAAAAAACGATATTGTCATTGAAATATTATCAAGACTTAATAGAATCGATTTTAATTTAACGGACGCCAAAAGCGATGTTTTAGGCGATGCCTATGAATACTTAATAGGTCAGTTTGCCGCGGGCGCAGGTAAAAAAGGCGGGGAATTTTACACCCCGTCTCAGGTTTCAAGGATACTGTCTCAAATCGTAACCGCCGGTAAAGATAAAATAAAATCCGTTTACGACCCTACCTGCGGTTCCGGTTCTTTATTAATCCGTGTAAAAGACTATGCCGATGTTTCCGAAATATACGGGCAGGAGCTTAACAGGACTACCTATAACCTTGCAAGAATGAATATGCTTCTGCACGGCATTAATTATACTAAATTTCATATAAGGCAGGGCGATGCGCTAACCGATGACCATTTTCCCGACTTAAAAGCCGAAGCCGTCGTTGCAAATCCGCCTTTTAGCGCAAAATGGAAAGGCGACCTAAATCCTTTGTTTAAGACGGATGAAAGGTTTAACAAATATGGAGCGTTAGCGCCTAAAGACAAAGCAGATTATGCTTTCGCTACGCATATGATTCATCATTTAGCCGATAACGGCGTTATGGCTATCGTGCTGCCTCACGGAGTATTGTTCAGAGGAGGCGCCGAAGAAAAAATAAGAAGATATATAATTGAAACATTAAATTATCTTGATGCGGTTATAGGTCTTACGCCTAATCTGTTTTACGGAGCGACTATTCCAGTCTGCATAATGGTTTTTAGTAAATGCAGAAAAGAAGACGATAAAATTTTATTTATAGACGCAAGCAAAGAATTTGAAAAAGGTAAAAATCAGAATAGATTAACCGACGATAATATTAAAAAAATAGTTGAAACATATAAAAATAAAAAAGGAATAGATAAATTTTCAAGGTTGGTAGGTTCAAGGGAAATTAAAGAAAATGATTATAATCTAAACATATCGAGATATATCGATACATTTGAAGAGGCCAAATCCATTGATTTGGTATCCGTTTCAAAAGAAATTAAAAAATTAGAATCGGAAGAAACGGAAATTAACGAAGAAATAGCCGGATATTGCAGGGAATTAGGGATTAGTGCACCGTTTCATTCAGAGATAACAAAAGCAAACGAGGTTTAATAATGAAAAACGTGCCTGAGTTGAGGTTTAAGGAGTTTAGCGGGGAGTGGAAATACTGTTATTTAAATGAAATCATAGAAATATCCAAAAAAAAATTTAATCCAAAAAAAAATTCAGCAAATCAAATCTGTATAGAATTAGAACATATTTCTTCTGAAACAGGAAAATTATTGGGGTATATTAATTCAAATAATCAATCAAGTATAAAAAATATATTTAAGGAAAATCAAATTATTTATGGAAAATTAAGGCCTTACTTAAGAAAATTTTGGTTTACCAGATTTAATGGTGTTTGTTCTAGCGAATTTTGGGTTTTTAACGGAAAACAAACTGATAATAAATATTTATATTTTTTTATTCAAACTGAGAAATTTAATCAAATTTCGAATATATCTTGTGGTTCAAAAATGCCTCGTGCAGATTGGAACTATATGTCTTTATTTAAATTTTTTATTCCTTCTCTCCCAGAACAGCAAAAAATCGCTTCGTTCCTATCTACTATCGATAAAAAAATAGAATTAACCGATAAAAGATTAGAATATTTAGAATCCTATAAAAAAGGTCTAATGCAAAAGCTTTTAACGGGAGAGATTAGATTTCCCGGTTTTAATGATGAATGGAAGGAAGAAAAATTAGGAGATTTATTAACTGAAATAAAAAAAGAAAAAATAGAAAATCAACAATTATATAAAGTAGCAAATATTCAATTATATGGGAAAGGAATGAAACACACTAATAAAACACCAAATATAACAGAAAAAGGAAGACCTTATTTTATTATTAATGAAGGAGATATATTAATAGGTAAACAAGCATTCCATTGCGGAAGCATAGCAATAGCAACAAAAGATTTTCAAAATTGCGTAACTTCAAATGCAATATTACATACAATAGAAAATAGCCAAAAATTGATAAAAGATTTTATCGTTCTTTATTTAAAAAATGAATCTTTTTATAATAGTTTAAAAAACATATCTGAAGGAACAGGGCAAAAAGAAATTGCAAAAAATGAATTTAATAATATTAAAATTAACATCCCTTCTCTCCCAGAACAGCAGAAAATCGCTTCATTCTTATCCGCTATCGATAAAAAAATAGAATTAACCAAATCCAGATTAGAAAATCTTAAAACCTATAAAAAAGGCTTGTTGCAAAAAATGTTTGTATAATTAAATTTATAATAAGAGAAAATAAATGCCGCAGAGCGAAACGATATTAGAATTAGAATTTATATCGCAACTGGAAAGTTTAGGATATGCTTTCGTTAATATTCATACGGAAGACGACTTTACCCTTAATTTTAAAAAACAGTTAGAAAAGTTTAACGCCAAAGAACTAAATAATACTCCCCTTAGCGATAAGGAATTTAAAAAAATATTAAATCATTTAAATAAAGGCAATAGATTTCAAAAGGCGTCTAATCTAAGGGACAGGTTTTTACTAACAAGGGATGACGAAACCAAAACCTACATTAAATTTATCAATACGGCAAAATGGTGCCAGAACTGTTATCAGGTTGCCCGTCAAATTAGAGTGAAAGGCGCGTACGGCAACAGATACGACGTTACCCTTTTAATAAACGGTCTTCCATTGGTCCAGATAGAACTAAAGAAAAGAGGCATGGAGCTTAAAGAAGCCTTTAACCAGATAAACCGCTACCGGATTCATTCATATCCCAATACCTTATTTGAATATATTCAGATTTTTATAATATCTAACGGCGTCAATACGAAATATTTTGCCAATAATCCCGACCAGAATTTTGAAAAGACCTTTTTTTGGACGGATGAGCACAATAGTAAAATTTCGAATTTATCTGAATTTACCGATATTTTTTTAGAGCCATGCCATTTATCTAAAATTATATCCAAATATATCGTTTTAAGCGAAAACAAAACGATGCCTATGATTTTAAGACCATATCAGTATTATGCGGTAGAAAAAATCATAGAAAGAGCGGAGAACTGCAATAAAAACGGTTATATCTGGCATACTACGGGGAGCGGAAAAACCCTGACGTCTTTTAAGGCCGCTCAGGTATTAAAAGATATGCCGGATATTAAAAAAGTATTATTCGTCGTAGATAGGAAGGACTTAGGCGTTCAAACCGTAGAAGAGTTTAATAAATTTGCCCCCGGCAGCGTAGATTCTACCGAAAACACTAAAACGCTGGTAAGCCAGCTGAAGGATAAAGACGTCAAATTAATAGTCACGACGATTCAAAAATTGGATTTAGCCGTTACGAAAGATTATCATAATCAGCAATTCGATTATTTAAAAGACGAAAAAGTAGTTATTATATTCGATGAATGTCATAGAAGCCAGTTCGGCAAAACACACGCAAATATAAAAAGATTTTTTAATAACGCCCAGCTATTCGGTTTTACCGGAACGCCGATACTTGAAAAAAATTGTGCCGGCGGAGTTACGACAACCGCCGTTTTTGATAAATGCCTGCATAAATACCTCATAACCGACGCTATAAGCGACGGCAACGCTTTAGGATTTGCGGTAGAGTATATCGGCAATTATCAAAAAAAAGAAGACGGTATATTTAACGAGAATATAGAAGTCGATATAAACAAAAAAGAAATACTCGAAAGCGAAAAAAGGATAGAAAAAGTCGTAGATTATATCTTATCTATTCATAACAAAAAAACTAAAAACAATATGTTTAACGCTATATTAGCCGTCCCAAGCATAGACGCTTTAAAAAAGTATTATGATTTCTTTAAAAAAAAGAAACATGATTTAAAAATAGCCGCTATTTTTACATTTCAAGCCAATGAGGAAAAAGAAGACGTGCTTGACGTGGATGTTTTAGCGGAAGGCAAGGAAAATAAACTATCGAGAGATTATCTGGAAGATTGCATTAAAGACTATAACGAGACGTTTCAAACTAATTTTTCTACAGATATTTTCTACGATTACTATAAAGACGTTCAGAGAAAAGTAAAAAACAGGGATATAGATTTATTAATTGTCGTCAATATGCTTTTAACCGGATTCGATGCTCAAACGCTTAATACGTTATACGTCGATAAGAATTTACGCTTTCACGGTCTTGTGCAGGCATATTCAAGGACAAATAGAATATACGATGACAGAAAACCTTACGGCAATATCGTTTGTTTTAGGGACTTAAAGGCAAATACAGACGAAGCGCTTGAATTATTCGGTAACGAAAACGCAAAAGATATCGTGTTTAAAGAATCCTATGAAAAACAAAAAAATAAATTCATTGATGCCGTGTCTGCGCTAAAAAAATTCGTTCCGACTTTAGGCGATATAGACGATCTTCGAAGCGAATCGGATAAAATTAAATTCGTTAAATTGTTCAGGGAAGTTATGAAGCTGGAATCGTCTTTAGAATCGTACGTTGAGTTTAATTTTAACGATGTAAGTATAAAAGAACAGGAATATTTCGACTATCAGAGCAAATATTTGGATATTTACGAAAAAAGAAAAGACCCCGATAGTAAAACAGGCGGCGAGATAAACGATATAGATTTTTTACTTGAGCTGACAAGACAGGATATTATAAATTACGACTACATCGTAAATCTTTTATCTAATTTAAAGAAAAAAGAAAATAATCCTGAAGAATATCATAAAGATAAAGAAGAATTTTTGGCTAAATTAAAAAGAGATATGAATTATAAGCCAAAAGAACCTTACGTTAAAAAGTTTATGGAATTATATTTGCCGTATATTAATAAAAAAGACGTAAAGCAAGAATTCGATAATTTCTGGGAAAGAGAAAAACACGGTTTTATTGATAAAATTGCAAATGAAGAAAATTTAGACAAGGAAAAATTTAGGGGTTTGATTAACGAATCTGTTTATACCGAGAAATTGCCGCTGGGGGATTCTATAATAGAAACTTTAAAAGAAGAGCCTACTATTAAAAGAAGGGTCGCGATAATCAAAAGGATAAAGGAAAAGATAAGAGAATTCGGAGCGGTATTCGAAAGATGGTAACGCTAAATTTTAATTAAGCGAGGAATAATCAATGCCGGGACTTAAAATTAATAACATCATAGCAAGCGGTTTTCTTTCTTTCGAAAATCTTGAACTTAAAAATTTAAATAAAAGCGTTAATTTTATAGTAGGACCGAATGGCTCAGGCAAAACCAACTTTGCGAAATTAATGAGGTTTATAAGGAAAGCTATTTAAAATCCATATAATTTATAATGTTATGATAGCCATAAACTAAAATAAATTAAATAAAGGTTGTATAGTATGAATAAAATAGAATTTATTACTGAATTTTGGAATCGACAAAAGAGTATTAACGATTATATTTGTCCTATTTGTAATGAAAAAATTTGTAAAAAAAATGAAAGCCCTATGGTGGACTATCACCAAAATCCAGGGGTGATAAAATATTATTACGTATGTTTAAGATGTGGATGTTTTTCAGTTCCCATTACTTATGATTACTTATTAGAGGATAAATTGAAAAATAGGAATGATAAAGAAAGAATTGCTGTTTCATCTTACCTAAGGGAGATTTATGAAAATCTTAATCCCCTTGGTCCTAATGGATATTACTTTGTGGATGGGGATATTATTGATGATTTAATAAAAAATGCATTGGATAACATTCCATCAACTTCAGAAAAATTATTTAAATTATTAAGAACAATAGAACACATTCAGGAAATACCAGGGAGAGGAATTATAATTATTTTAAATAAGAATTCTATGAATATTGATGAATTAGGAGGGTTATCTTATTATTATTATTATTTAGCTTTGTCTTGCTCTTTAAATATCCAAGAGCTAATGTTTTATTTAGATTCATTGAAAAAGCTTGACTATCTGCAATCAAGTGTCAATGGTTCCAATATAGTAACTTCAATAACCGCAAAGGGATTTGAATTTTTGGAAAAACAAAGAATCGCGGATAGGTCACAATCTGAAGAGGCGTTTGTTGCTATAAAATTTGGCGATGAATATAAACCTGATTCAGATGTCATAGAAGAGTCCATCAAGAAAAACGGCTATAAACCTATAAGAACAGATAAAGAACACCACGTAGAATACACAATGGATCATAATTTGAGAAAAATAAAAGGTTGTAGATTTATGGTCGCTGAAATTTCAAGCGGCAATTTAGGTGTTTATTATGAAGTAGGCTACGCAAGAGGGTTGGGCATACCGGTTATTGCAGTAGCAAGAAAAGAAAACGAAAATAATATTCATTTTGATTTAAAACAGTTCAATATTATATTCTATGAATCAGGCCAAAACTCGGATGACAGGTTTAAGACATTACAAGAAGTTTTGCCGGATCGCATAGCCAATATATGCGGCAATCTTAATAACGGGAGTTAAGCGTTGAATAATATTCAAACAATAAAGGAAAATCCTGCCATTCAGAATCACGTTAATATGTTGCAGAGCATCATCAATCGGATGGCAAGTAATAGTGCAAATAGTAAAACATGGGCAATAACAATTATTTCTGCGATTTTAGTTTTGCTTTTTGATAAACAAAAAACTTGCTTGGTTTATATTGTTTATATTCCACTACTTCTTTTTTATTTTTTGGATTCATTTTATCTAGGATTGGAAAAGCATTTCAGGGGCGAATATGAAAACTTTGTTGATAAAATAGAATCAGATAAATTTGATTTTAAAGAGGTATACAAAATTAATGGGCCTAAAAAATTTAAAGATAGGTTGAGACTCATGATAAGAGGTTTATGGTCTTTTTCGACGACACCTTTTTATGTAATATTTGCAATATTAATATATATACTCTTAAAAATATCTTAAGGGAGGATTGAAATGCCAAAAAGACAAGTTTTTTACAGTTTTCATTACGATAATGACGTAATGCGCGTTTAACAAATAAGAAATATAGGGGTCATCGAGGGCAATACACCCGTATCCAAAAACGATTGGGAAAGTATAAAGAAAAAAGGTGATAACGCAATAGAAAAATGGATTGATGACAATATGCAATACCGTTCCTGCGTAATTGTGCTTGTTGGGTCAAAAACGGCAGACAGAAAATGGGTAAAGTATGAAATCAAAAAAGCATGGGAAGAAAATAAAGGATTATTAGGAATTTATATACACAATATAAATTGCCCAAGAAACGGTAGAGGTAATAAAGGTAAAAATCCTTTTGAACAGTTTGAAACGGAGGGTAAATCATTATCGAAAATTGTTAAATGCTATAATCCTGATTCATCTGATGCATATAACGATATTGCGGAAAATATTGAAAAATGGATTGAGGAAGCGATAGAAATTAGGGCCAAATATTAAA
>JAJZYP010000131.1 GCA_021798015.1 bacterium | reverse complement strand
GCAGGTATGATGCCAAAAAGACTTATTACACCAGCCATGATAAATACATCGTCATAAGATTGAACCGCTGCAAACATTTGAACAACGTTATTTATTACCCCAAGGGCGGGGTCAATCCTTGCCGAATTTGCCAGCACTCCGATATTTGTTTTAAATAATCCGTTAGAATTAAAATATGATTTTGCTTTAAGAAATGCCAAATTTTTATCGTTAATTTTATCACTATACCTCGCAAGGTAATAAACCTGTTTCGTAACAAGGTAATTTGCGAAATATGCTATTCCAAAGCCTGATGCAAGTCTCATGATTATAGGTAAAAGGCCTGAAGCCTCTGGAATTTGTTCTTTTTTGACCGAATTTAAACCTGTGCTCATAATTGGAGAGTATAACATTCCAAGCCCTATTCCTCTGATAATGGACGGATAGATTATATCGTATAAACTGGATTGTAAAGATAAATCCCAATACATAAATAGGGATATCGCGGTTAATAACATACCGAAAATAATAAAATATTTCGGACCGTATTTGTCCGCCCCTTTGCCGAAAATCGGGGCAGATAGCGCAACCGCAACAGCCGACGGCATCATAATAAGACCGGTCGTATAAGGCGTAAAATCCATGATATTTTCAAGATAAACAGGAATTATAAACAGGGAACCGAAAAGCGCAATAGCTCTAACGGCATTAATTAAACTTATAATGGTAAAATTATAATTTTTAAAAATATTAAAATCGATTAATGGATGAGAAATAAAAGGTTCGAATAAAAAGAACAGCATAAAACCTGTGATGCTTAAAAGTTCACAGATATGTATATAGCTTGAGTTCCACCCTTTATTTTGTCCCTCGTTAAATGCCACAAGAATAAAGGCAATAGCCATTGCAAAAAATATAAATCCTATAAAATCAAAGTTTTCTTTAAAGTATTGCGTTTTATGGTCATCTTCCATAATTATCAAAATACCTATGAGGGTTATGATGGCTACCGGAACATTCACAAAAAATATCCATCTCCATGTTAAATGCTCGGTAATCCAACCTCCAAGGGTTGGACCTATTGCCGGCGCTGCCATTGCCCCTATACCCCAAATACCCATGGCTCTGCCCCTTTCGCCCGGCTCAAATACCTTTCCCAATAGGGCAAGACCTAACGGAGCTATGCCGCCTCCCGATAATCCCTGAATTATGCGAAAAAATATAAGCATATTTATGGATGTGGCAAAACCGCAAGCAATCGAAGATAATGTGAAAAAGGCTATACTCAAAGCGATAGGAATTTTAAGCCCTATTTTTCTAATGATAAATGTTATAGGCATTATTATGATTGCGGTTGCAACATTATAAGCAATCATAACCCAGTCCACATCCTCTAAGTTGACACCCAAACTTGACATAATTTTGGGGATGGCAATGGTTACGATGCTCATATCGAGCATTACCATAAAGAAAAAAGCAACAAGAAGCATTAAGATAAGGTTTTTATATTCTTTTGAATACATCGAATAACTTTATGATTATTTGTGCGTTGAGATTTTTATTTGAATCATGATATAAATTTATCATAAAATGACTAAAAAGTCATTTATTGTTTGGCTACATCTTTATAATCCAAGGAGTTTTTTTATTTCGTTAAAATCGTCGGCGGTTGCAATGGCAAATGCGGTATATCCCGGGTCGATAGGAGTAAGTTTGTCTTTATCTGCTTTGAGGAATACATCTTTGATTTTATCTAATAAATCAAGGTCAATTTTTGGGCTTACGCAGATTGGGAACTGGGGTATCGGTGCTGAATATTCCAAAACCTTAAGCGAATCTTTAAATTCTTCATAAGTCGAATCCATTAATCCGCCCGCATCGAAATCGCCCTCGATAACACCTTTTGCTACCGTGTCATGTGAGCCTAAATATTCCACGAGGGCTAAATCTTTTAATTCTATGCCGTTCTTTTTTAGCATAGCGGTTGGAACAAGAGTAGATCCTGTTGACATTTTTGAACCAAAAGCAATCTTTTTATCTTTTAAATCTTTAATACTGTTTACCTGCGAATTTTTAGCAACAACAATTGCGCTTTTGTATGTAGGAGAGCCGTTCTTAATAGCATAAACCAATGGTATGACGCCATATTTGTTTTTGGCTGCAAGGAAGGTCGATGGGGTCATATAAGCCAATTGAACAACGCCGCTGCCTATCTCTTCAATAGAATCTTCATATGATTCAGCTACAAATGATGCAAATTTTGTGTTAAGCGATTTATTCAAATATTTTATTAACGGTTCAAACTTCTTTTTCATAATAACCGCGGATTCTAATGGGACTATGCCAAATAAATCTAGTTTTAATGAGGACAATTCTACCTTTAAGGAGTGGGATAGACTTGAAAGGGATTGAGAGATGGTTTGAGATCTTTTAGTCATTTTGGTTGTTTCGCTGGAAACTTTTTGAACTACTAATAAATTTTTTTCGACATCGGAAACACCTATTTGAAGCTGTTCCGCCGATGACAATATGATATTCATATTGCTTTCCTCATCCGTAGCTGCTTGTATTATTTTTTGGAAAAATTCTTCAGCTCGTTTTGTTTCCTCGACTATATTTTGGACATTTTCAACCGATTCTTTAATAGCATTAACAGTTTTAGATGTTTCTTCCTGGAGTCTTTCAATAATCCGCCTCGTATCCGAGGTGGATTTACCCGTGCGTTCAGCAAGTTTTCTAACCTCGTCTGCCACAACGGCAAATCCCCTCCCTTGCTCTCCTGCCCTTGCAGCTTCTATTGCGGCATTTAATGCCAGAAGATTGGTTTGATCAGCTATATCACTAATTAACGATATTACCTCTCCAATTTCTCTTGATCTCTTATCAAGATTTGACATAGTGTCCTGAAGATTTTCAATAGATGAAGAAACAATTTTTATCTCTTGTATGATGTTTTCGATCATCTCATTTCCGTCTTTGGCTCTTTTTACGGAAAGAACAGAGGATTCTTTGGCTATTTTTGAACTTTTTGTCATTTCTTTATGAGACATGCTTATTTCATCCATAGCGCTTGAAATAGATGCAATTTGACCTGCCAGAGACTCGTTTTCTTTGCTTATCTTTTCCATAGAGGAACTTTCTAATTTGGCATCTACGGCAACAATGTTAGTAATTTCCAAGGCAGATTTAATGATATTATAAAAAGAATCGAAGAGTTCATTAATTTTTGACTCCAGGTCGTAAAAGTTATCATCTGCTATGCGTTTGCGGATATCTCTTTCTTTTGTCAAAAAATTCTCCAGAAATATTTTTAGCTGTTTTGCTTTTCTGCCGGTAGAACGATTTTTAAGTATAGAAAAAATATAATAAATAAGGGCAAAGATAATAATTGCGGATATAAGAAGAATATTGGTTTTTATCACTGCGGCTACAAGAAAAATTATCGAAATTAATCCAAAAATTATATCAAGGATAATATTGATGTTAACCTTATTTCCTACATGGGCTGACCGTGATTTAGACGCATATTTGTCTTTATTCATAAAAGTACCCGCCTTTAAATATTAATATGTTAGTTAGTATAAATAAAAAAATTTATTAGCATTATATAACAAATAAATAAAAAATTATAACAAAATAAAAGGTTAATCAATATCAAAGATGTTCATTGAGATTAATTCCAGATAAGAGATAATATTGGAGTAATAAATCACCTGATTTTCATTTGAATTAATATCGAAATTTCTATCCGATATATCCTGTGAAAGTTCGTTTAACATCTTATGGCTTAAGGATATAATTTTTTTTAATTCTGCAAATAATCTATTTTTTGTATTTATATCATTATTGTTTTGGAAAAATATATCTATATTTTCTTTAAAAAAAGAACTTATCATAAGAGTGAAATCAGGAATGTAAGCCTGTTTCTTAAATGTCGGATACTTATAAAGTTCATTAAGGTTATATTTTATTAATATTATAGAATTATTTATATTTTTTAAATTGTTTGTAAATTTGATTAGCCTTGTAAGTTCCCTGATTAAATTTTCAGAGTCGCTCTTTTGATTCCTGTGAAACAGGCATATTTTATTAATACCTTTATTTCTGGATGAGGTTAAAACAGATATAGCGAGTTCATTAATTTCGTCGTATATTTTATTTATATCATTATTAAATAAGGTATCAAAGTTTAGATTGCGCAATTTATAATTATTTGAGATAAGCTCGTTTAATATCTCTTCAAGGTTTTGTTCGATGAGGCTCGAAAATTCGCCTATCTTAGCCGTTAACATTTTCCTTTCATTCATTTTCATATATAATGATAAAACAATTTATTAAGTTTATATTCATATTTATGTTATATATATAATATATCGTTTTTTTAGCCTTTTTATTTACTCGATTAATATTTTATTAATTTTCGGCATAATATCGTGTTATAATTAGTCTAAACTGGTTTAAGTTTTTAATTTAACTACCATTGCCGAGAAGTCCCCCATTATCGTTTATATAAACGACATGCGTTTATTAACGCGTAAACGATAATATGTAAGATAGGGGATGGCAGGCAATAC
>JAJZYP010000130.1 GCA_021798015.1 bacterium | reverse complement strand
CTGTTTGCAAAAAGTTGGTATTGGGTCGGAAGGCTTTTTGTTGGGGTCCCTTGTCGGTTTATTACTTTTTTGCAACCAAATAGAGCAATTTTTCAAAATGTTAATAAAGAAAAGGTATCAATAAAGAAAAGGTATCCGATTTATTTTTTTTATCGATGGCTATCTTTATCCCCTTGGCATTAACTTAAAAACTTTAGGCAATAAAGCTCGAGGAAATCAATTTTTACCATATTTATACATTTTTCCGACTTACTTTGTCAAGAGGAAATATCTAAGAAGCGCTTATTTATTGCGGTTTCAAGTGGGGTGGATGACAGGTTTTAAACCTGCGACCACCGGAGTCACAATTCCAAATCCCGATTTAGAAATTTAATACCCCATTCACAGGAGGGGGAAAAATGAGTTTAAAGCATAACTTAAAGATAAAGTAAAAACCTTATTTTCTACTGCAAAAGTAATAAAATCCGTTAAAAGTATTTTAACAATTATTTAAGGATTGCCCTCTGTTTCCATTTTTGCTTTTTCTTCCGCTTTTTCTAATGCCGGCAGTTTTTCAGATTCCCGCATATTGACGAGATATATACCTGCAAAAATAAAAAGGCCGCCTATAATTATTTCTAAAGTAATTGGTTCGCGTAATAAAATTAATCCTGACAAAACCCCGAAGAACGGTGCTAAAAACAAAAAAGAGCTGACCTTTCCAGGGTCGTTTTTCTGAATTAAATAAAACCATATTCCAAACTGCACAATAGAACTCATAATGGCAAGCCAAAGAACAATTAGAGTAAATGAAACATTAAAGACAACATATGGATGTCCGAAAACCTCGCTGATAAAGAGCAGTAATATTCCTCCAATCAGCATTTGATAAGCGGTAAGAACCCAAATGTTTATAAAACTACTCCACCGCTTAACCAACAATGTGGTTATTGCCCAGAATACTGCCCCAGATAGTGCTATCCACACCCCTACCTGATAATAAGGATGAAATCCTATTAGTATTACAACGCCGATAAACCCGACAATAACCCCAATCCACTGTAGCAGACTATACCTTAAACCGATGAATGCGCTAAATAAAACAACTAATATAGGATTTACAAATATTAAAATAGATGATTCTCCGGCAGTGATGGTGCGAAGACTTAAGAAAATGGCTCCAAAAACACCGGTGGTCTGAAAGAACCCTATTAAAGCGACTTTAAACCACTCGCCCGGGTGTTTCGGGTGAGGCATTCGCATAATTCTGACAATGAAAGCTAATAATAGTCCTGCCAGAATGAAACGTATCGCAGCAAATAATAAGGGCGATGCGTATACATCCCCCATTTTAATTACCGAAAAAGCTGATCCCATCAGTGCCGTTGACAGTATAATCAATGTAATAAACTTCCAGCGGTTCATGAAAATACCCCCTTGTATAGTTTAGTTTTTGATATACCATATTCAAAATTAATAATATCCTCATTTATAAAAGATAAATTTTCCAAATTATATTTTTCTTTTGCCTTGCGGATCATATCAATTTCTTTGTCAATTTCTATGAAATATGCTTTTTTTGTGGAATGATGCGCGGCTAACAAATAAGATAAATTACAGGTTGAACATCCAATTTCATAACAAATGGAATTATCTTGAATAAAAAAGTCACTTAAACTCACAATCAAATTATGTCCTTCATGATATAGGGGTACCGATTTTTTGACATGTTCATCAAATATTTCCGCAACATGTCCTTTGAATTCCCATTTGGAATTTTCGGTTTTTATATTATCTCCGACAAACATGATAGGTATCTCCCCCTCTTATTAACTTGCCAAAGATCACAATTAAATAGGATAATTGCATTTTTTTAATTTAATTTTAATTTAAAAGAATATTATGCTAATATTATGTTAATGCATGATAACTTATATATCAAATGAATAATGCTCATAAAATATGAGAAAAAACTCATGACATTAAATCAATTAATAATTTTAATCAAAACCGTTGAATTAAGAAATTTTTCTATAGCAGCGAAAGAGCTTTATATTACCCAATCTGCGGTAAGCCACTCAATTTCGGATTTAGAGTCTGAATTGGGTATAAAATTAATCCAGCGTGGGAAAGAGGGGATTTATCCTACGGAAACCGGCATCAAAGTGCTCAAACGAGCTCGTGCTATCATAGCAAATATGGAGCAAATAAAACAGGAGGTTAACGCTTCGATAGGACTACAAACGGGACAGGTGAAAATTGGAAGTTTCGAAGGTGTTTCCACGAATTTTCTTCCCGGAATCATGCATTTATTTAAGCTAAAATATCCCAAAATTAATATAAAAATATTTGAAGGGACAGAAGATGAAATAAAGAATTGGATTTTATCTCATGTAATAGATATAGGGTTTATTACATTTCCGTGTAATTCGCTTGAAACTATTCATTTAATCTCTGATGATATGATGATGGTTTTACCAGAAGCCCATACTTTGGCGGCTCAAAAATATATTAACATTGAGCAATTAACCGAATGTCCAATGATGATAACATGGAACAGCAATTGCCAGATACTAGTAAAAAAGAAGTTTAAATCGTTAACCGGTAAATCCCCACAATGGAAATATAAAGTAAGCAATATTGCGACACTGCTGGCTATGATTAAAGAAGGGTTGGGCATAGCTATAATGCCAAGATTTGCATTACCCGAGTATATACCTAATGTAAAAATTTTACCGCTTGAGCCTGCATTAAAACGCAGTATAGGTATTGCATCTATAATACCATTTACAGACCTGTCCCCTGCAGCTTCATCTTTTGTGAAACTCAGCCAAAAATGGATAAAAAATTATATACTGAGAGATAATCAATTTCAGATTGAAAATGGGATAATATTTTGATCAAAGAATAAACTGTTCCCTTCGTCAATACATTTTTTTAGGTGATTATAATGAACCCATAAATCTGAACAAAAACATTTTAAAAGCCATGCAGGTTTCTGGACGAGGCGGGGAAATATTATGCATAGATTTTGTGTTTACTTTTGGAGGGTGGAGTCAATTTTTTGAGAATTAACAATAAATCCGACCTCAATACAAGAGGGCAATTTAGGCTACCTTGAGACATCCCCTGCGACATGGTTTTTTGGAGTTTGAAATTCTTTTTTAATAGTTTTTAAATATTCTCTTTCCGTATATTCCTTAATCCGTTCTTCAAAAAAATGTTGTATTTCCGACTTAGTTATATCATATTTTGGATTTAATCCTGGCTCAAGTTTTTCTCTATCTACCCCGGTTAAATCAACCGCGAATTTAAAAAAGTTAGTTTCGTCGAATCTAAAGTACCCCCTGTCGTCTAATTTTTTATTATATAGCCTGCTCGCTTCGTTTATAGCCTTGTCCAATCCAAATTCTTTTGTAATAACATAAAGGTCGTAATAATCCCTTATCGCGATTCTATGATGTATTACGGCGGTTTTCATTCCGATAAGCGTATCTAAATTTGCGATATTTAAATTCCCCGTTAAACATTGTTTCTCGGTTTTTAAAAAATCCTCGCCTGAAGCAAAAAACGTAACCTTCACATCGTTTACATAGAAATCGCGTTTTGAAGCGGAAGAGGCGGATGATTCTATTCCTTCCCTAACGTTAAATCCCTTTTCAAATAAATTATCCATCATCCTGTCTATATGCCTGTCCATTTTTAAAAATTCTTCTGAAGAGGCAAGGTCTATATCTTCGGACAGCCTGTGATTTAGATAATACGACAGGGCGGAACCGCCGATGAATACATAATCCTTAATGCCTTCTTCTTTGCTTAAGATATTCAATACTTTTTCTGTTTCAGGCAGCCACATCTTTTAATGCCTCGAATAAATAATCCATATATCTTACGTTTCTTAGATCCATTTTCGTAGGAATCATACCTGGCCGCGGTCTTATTTCCCCGCTCATTATCGGCCTAACCTTGTTGAAATAAACGTCTTTAAGTTCCGCATATGGAAAGTAAGCGAAAAGATTTAAATGGTCTTTAAAACTTCCGTATTTGATTAATTGCTCTATTATCAAAGACAATGGAAGCGCTACTCTATCCCAGGCATGAGAATATGACCAGAAATATTCCTTGTGAAATGGTAAATCTTTTAATTTATATTCTTTGTTTTCCATATATTAATTATAGCATATTTTTCTTTACTTTCTCCAATCGCCTATTCCGTCCCATTCAATCGTTAAATAATCGCTTATCACAGTGCGCCTAAAAGGATACTCTTCCGGGTTCACGATACCGTCACAATCCAAAGCCCTTGCTTTATAACTATTTAATTTCATTAAATAATTTTGCTTATGTTAAACTTGCCTATGTGAAAATTCCGCCATAACTATTAAGAACTTAGAACATAACAATTTTAATATTATCAACTAATTTAAAGTGCTTGTCCTTGGTAATTAAGACAAGATTATGTTCTCTGGCTATGGCCGCAATCCAGATATCGTTTTCCGGAATAGGCTTTCCCTTTTCTTTGAGTGAATTTTTAATCTCGCCGTATCTCATCCCTGTAACGGCGTTGCATGGCAGAA
>JAJZYP010000129.1 GCA_021798015.1 bacterium | reverse complement strand
ACAGAAAAGGAAACTTAAAAAAATAGCTATTAAAGACGATATCCCTATATCTTCTTTAATACGGCGGGCGATGAAAGACTTTATTGACATAAGATTCTATATTTTATATTATTAAAATGAATACAATGAATTAAATGAATTATGTCATAAAATAAAAGCAGGGGATAATAATGTTACTGAAAGAATTAAAAGTAACCCATAATAAAGAGTTACAGTGTGAGTGGAATCTAAAAGATTGCACTTTCGATAAGATTAATTTAATTGTAGGAGAAAACGCTACTGGAAAGTCAAGGATTATATCAGTTATTAAAGCGTTGTCCGATTTATTTTCAAAATTCGACAACCTACGTTTTTCAGACAAATTTGATTATCATGTGGAATTTGAAGATGATAAAAATAGAAAGATAATTTATGAATTAAATTATGAAAATAATAAAGTTAATTGCGAAACTCTTCAAATAGATAAAAAATACTACCTTCAAAGAGATCCATCTGGCAAAGGAAAGATTCGTGCTGAAGCTTTGCCAGAAGATAGCTCAAGCAAGATAAAGAGAAAGTTAAAAAATTTTGAAAAAGGTCGTGATATAGAATTTGAAATAGATAAAAATAAGATATCGTTAAATGCAAAAAGGGATAAGGTTCAACATCCATTTTTAGAGCTTTTATATAATTGGGGAAACGATCTAAGATTTTTTTCATTCGGTACTTTTTTGGGGAAAGATCAAGTAGAGCATTTTAATATTTATAGTTCAAATGATTTTAAAGTTGAAAATATGTCAAAAGATTATAATAATGTCCTGAAAGTGTTCAGAAAAGGATTTGGCGATTACAAAGATGATTTTGTAAATAGTATTAAAAAAGATATGAAAAAAATTAATTATAAATTAGAAGATATTGTTATTGATAAATTAACTAATGGTTTTCCAAAAGGTATAGATATTGCCGGTATAGTGATAAAAGAAAGTGGTCTAAATTGCCAAATTGAGCAAATTTCTATATCGCAAGGAATGTTCAGAGCGCTTTCGCTTATCATACAATTGAATTATCTTAAATTTGCCTCAAACTTAAAAAAACCTTCTAATTGTGTTTTGATTGATGATATAGGTGAAGGGCTTGATTACGGAAGATCGTCATCTTTGGTAAATCTTCTCATAAATTATGCTAAAACAACCAATATTCAATTAATTATGACAACTAACGATAGATTCATTATGAACAACGTTCCATTAGAATATTGGTCTATCATTAAAAGAGAAGGGAATACGAGCAAAATATATAACTACCGTAATTCCAACAAAATTTTTGATGACTTTAAATATACAGGTCTTAATAATTTTGATTTCTTTTCTTCGAAGTATTATTCTAAAAAAATCTTCCAAAAAGGATAAGTAGCATTGGACATACAACATAATTCAACTAAAAAAATAGCCATTTTTGTTGAGGGTTTAACAGAGTTTATATTTATTAGCCATTTTATTCAAATTATTACAAATTACACTGCAACGATTAAAGAGTTAGAACTCTACGCAAATAAATATCGCAATAGTCATGTGGGTGGTATAAATTTTAATAATCCCGCATCGGCAGTTGAATTTCTTATAATAAAAGTCGGCAATGATGAACAAGTTTTAGCTGCAATTAAGGAAAGAGCAAATAAATTAGGAAAAGAAGGATATAATATTATCTTGGGATTAAGAGATATGTATAGTGAATCATATAAAAAACAATCATCGAATAAAGTAGATCCAAATACTACAAAAAAATTTATTGAAGGAGCAAAAAAAACAATAGAAGATATGGGACTTGCACAATTACAAATAGATATATTTTTTTTAATTATGGAAATTGAGGCTTGGTTTTTGGCTATGTGGGAAATATTTGAGAAAATTAATTCAACACACACAAGGAGTTATATAGAAAATAAATTAGGAATTAATTTAAGTAATTTGGAGGGATATTTCCAGCCTTCTAAAGAGATAAAAAAAATAATAACAGATTACAAAAAAAAGGAAGGTCAAATTAAAAAGATTGTAAGTCAAGTAGATAATATCATAATCGATAATGTTATAGATGAAAAACGCTGTCAAGCATATAACTGCTTTATATCCAAGATGAAAAGTTTGATTGATATTTAAAGATTAACAATTAAAGATTGATTTTAAAAACCCATTGCAACTAAATGATATGCTTTTCGTCAAATTGGTTGTAAAACTTAGAAAATATTTAATTTATCTTCTATAGTATAATGAGACCAGATAACATATTTAAAAAGATAATGAAACTAAAAAGATAATTTAATGTTTAATTTTATATCTAAGCGCATATTTATTTTACCTATCCTTGCCGTCATCGCCAGCATATTTATCCTATATCCTTTTCTCTCCCACAATTTTACTGACATTTATTTTACCGTTAAGACCGCTTTTTTAACTCATCGGTTAATTATCCCTGCCAGTTTTAATTTAAAATATCTCGTTCTTTTCTCCGGATTAATTTTAATGTCTTTGACGGATATGCTTTTTGAAAGAATACACAGATTTATCCCCATATTTTTAATGCTTGCGGGCGTGTTATTCGCCTATTTGGCAAATAAGCCCCTTATTAACGCTTTTGAGGCGTTAGGCATAGGTTTAGGCATATTTATCCTAATCAATATTTTAAGGCTCGGTTCTTACGCCACAGGCGATATTTTAACGGCCGGAGCGATAGGGATTTTCGTCGGCAGAGAAAATATTGTAATAATTTCGGTTTTAGCGATTATTTTAGGAAAAATAATAACGCATTTCAGCGCCAAGATAGACGGAGTGTTCGACAAGTCGAAAGTCAAACGGTTTCATATGGCGTTTGTGCCGGTGTTGTTTTTGGCGACTTGTTTGTTATTTATTTTTTTCCGCGGATTTTGAAATTATTTATTTTTTCAATATACGCAATAACGCCGTTTCTTATTATGGCGCTTAAAGAAACGTTTAAATTCAATTCTTCCGCTTTTTCTTTAGCCTCTTTATATTTTTCGTATAAATCTATCGGAATTCTGACCGATACGTTTTTAGTTTTTTTTGCCGGACTTTTTTCTTTCTTTTTTAATTTCTTCAATTTCTTTCTCCGCTAATTCTATGCCTTTCTGAAATGCTTTGTTTATAATATCTTTAAACGTAAGCCTTATGCCTTTTTTTTCCGCTTCCTTTTTCATCTCTTCTAACTTTCCGTATTCTTCTTTAGTGAGTTTGATAGAAGCGAAAACGGTATCTTTGCTTTTTGTCTCTTCTTTTTTTCTCGGCATATTCTATATGAAGTTTTTCATGGTTTGTTTATATTCTTCGATAGTTTCGTCAATCCCAGCTCGCACAATATTTTCAATCAGTATCTCTTTTTTGGTTTCTTTCAGTTTTAAAAATTTCTCGTAATTTTCTTTCTTTAAAGCGACGGATACTTTAACTCTTGCTATTTCTTCTTCTTTTAATTCTAAGCCTTTAAGGATTATATCTCTCGCCATTAAAGTTACGCCGTTTCTTTTGGCGTCTTTTATAACCTCTTCTATTTTTTTGTATAAGGACTTATCGATATAAGCTCTTATCGTTTTTTCTTTTTTCTCTTTTAATATCCGCATAGTGCTTTATTATAATCATATTTCGTTAATTTTTGTCAATACGAAATTTATATATTTTTGTTTAAAAATAACGTTTTAATTAATGTTTGTATTGACAAATAAGCCATTTTTTTATATAAAATAAGCAATGGAACTATATACCGACGGCAAAAAATTAATTATTAGTTTTCATTACGACCCTGTTTTGGTAGAAAAGGTTAAAACCTTGCCTAACAGGTCGTTCGATCCCACTGCTAAAAACTGGATACTGCCGCTGAATTTAGACAGTTTTTACGCATTCAGGAAAGCTTTTCCTAATGCAGAAATCGACAAATCCGTCAGGAATTTCGATTTCAACAAACAGGCTAATCCTCTCTTAAACTATGTTCCGCCTTCAGGACTTAGTCCTTATAAGCACCAGATAGAAACTTTAAAATTCATGCTTAAAGAAAAACAGGCGGCGGTTTTCAATACCATGGGAACCGGAAAAACCATTACGTCGTTAATGGCTTTAGACTATCTTTTTCAAAATAAGCTTATTAAAAAAGCTTTAATTATAGCCCCGCTTCTGGTTATGAACGACGCTTGGATATCTGATTGCGAAACTTATTTTCCGCATTTAAGCATTCAAAAGCTAAGCAAAAATCAAAACGAAGCGGCGGAAGGCATCTGGATTATAAACTGGGATATGATAAAAATCCTTTTCGATTACGTTATAGAAGAAGACGAAAAAGGCAAAAAGATAAAAAGAATAACTAAAACTTTCAATTTTGATTTCGATTGCGTATTATTGGACGAATCGGCAAAAGCAAGAAACGTCCGGACCAAAAGATTTGAAATACTTAAGCGTTATTTGCCCGTCGAATACACTTTTATTTTATCAGGTCTTCCGGCGCCGAATACGCCTTTGGAATACTGGAGCCAGTTTTACCTTATGGACGGCGGAAAAACTTTAGGCGTAAACTACTGGCAGTTTTTAAGCAGACACGCCTAT
>JAJZYP010000024.1 GCA_021798015.1 bacterium | reverse complement strand
ATCGTTCCAAAGTCTTTGTTTAGCGTCGGCTATACGATATCGGCCGTTCTTGCCAATACTTTTACCTTTGCGGTAATCAGCCCTATATACGCATCCGCCGAGGTTGAGCTTGCGCTGATACTGTTGGCCGTCAGCCTCATAGTTAATATAGTCGGAAGGAACATATTGAACAAGGTTATAGGCGGAAGATTTAACAGGTCGCAATTTGGCGGGGGTTGATTAAGAGGATTTATGGCAGAACTTGCAAATATTAAAAAGGATGACGATCCAATGCCTGTATTCCCTATAAACAGGGGATATCTTAAGAGAAAAAAATTCTACAATAGCATTGCGGTATTTTTTGCGGTGATGGCTTTCGTTATAGGCTCTTTCCCTGTTTTTCATATTATTTATGAGGCTGTTGCCGTAGGGTATAAATATCTTAACTGGAAATTTGTTTCAACCCTGCCAACAGGGTTTCCGATAGGGGCTCGCGGCGGTATACTGAATGCCATTGTAGGAGATGTCTATCTTATTATAATCGCCTCTATTCTTGCGGTTCCAATGGGAATAGGAACAGGATTGTATTTGTCTCTTTTTGGGAAGAAAAGGACAAACAGTGTTTTGAGATTATTAAACGAATTAATGGTCGGAATTCCTTCGGTTGTATGGGGTATTGTGGGTTTCTATGTGTTTTCCACAAATGCAGGTCTCGGTTTTCATTTTGGTTTTTCGGCTCTCGCAGGAGGGCTTACATTAGGTTTTATTATGACCCCTATAATTACTCTTTTAACGGAACAGGCGGTTAATCAGATTCCCGCAAGTTATATAGAGGGCGCTCTGGCTATGGGTGCGACAAAATTGCAGGCGACAAAATCCGTTATAATAAAAGCGGCATCGGGCGGTATATTTACTGGGATACTTTTGGGTATAATGAATATTATAGGACAGACAGCCCCGCTTTTATTCACAAACTATTATAATACAGGTATGCCGACAGGGGTTACCGGACCTGGAGGGGCGGTTGGGGATTTAGCAATGCTTATTTTTATATACATTCATGAACCATCTAAAATACTACATTACAAGGCTGAAGCCGCCTCGGTAGTTTTGCTTTTATTTATTTTTATATTAGATTTAGGATTAAGATTAATAAATTATTTGACTAAAAGATTTTTATTATAAATTATTTTCATTTTTAACGGATAAAACTTAATATGGCGGAACAAAACGATATTAAAGTAGAGGTTAAAAACCTAAATTTTTATTATGGAAATTATCATCTTTTAAAAAATATTAATTTATATTTTAAAAAAGATTCGGTTTGCACCCTGCTTGGACCTTCCGGATGCGGAAAATCAACTTTTTTAAGAACACTAAACAGAATGAATGACTATACCGAGGGTGCTAAATTAACGGGTGAGGTTTTAATAGACGGAAAAAATATATACAATAAATCTCTTGATGTCGTGGAGTTAAGAAGAAATATCGGCATGGTCTTTCAAAACCCAAACCCTTTCCCTAAATCCATTTTTGATAATGTTGCTTTTGGGTTAAAAATACATGGGATAAAAAATAAGGAGTTTATTACCGAAAGAGTTGAAAAATGCCTTAAATATGCAGGTCTTTACGATGAGGTAAAGAATAAACTTCATCAGTCGGCTTTTTCTCTTTCCGGCGGTCAACAGCAAAGACTGTGTATTGCAAGGGCTATTGCTACAAACCCGTCTATACTTTTAATGGATGAACCTACGGCTTATTTAGATCCTGTCTCAACGAGCATCATACTGGACTTGATTACAACATTCAAAAAATATTATACCATTATCGTGGCGAGTCATAATATTCAGCAGGCCGGCAAAATTTCCGATTACAGTGGATTTTTTCTTGACGGGGAACTAATCGAATTTGACGAAGCGGGTAATTTCTTTACAAGACCGAAGGATAAAAGAACGGAGAATTTTATAACCAGCAGGTATTGAAGCAAAACATAACAATATGGGTTTATATGGGTTGAATATTTTATTAAAATAGTATTTAATGTGTATTAAAAAATAATATTAATTAATTTAATTAATAGGGATGGGAATTTGTTAAATGAATGTATTGGATAATGAGATTATAAAATTGAAAAAAAGTGTTGTCGAAATGGGTGAGATTGTTAATAATCAGCTTAACAATGCCACCATATTTCTCTTTGAAAGAGATAAAAAATTAGCTGAAGACACTATTAAAAACGACCATAAAGTAAACTTGATGGAAGTTAGCATTAATGAAAATTGTATAAAACTTTTGGCATTATATCAGCCTGAGGCTGCCGATTTAATGTTTATAACTACCTCGATGAAAATAATAACCGATCTTGAAAGGATGGGGGATTTATGCGCCTCTGTTTGCCAGATCGGGCTTAAGCTAACAGACGGTTCTTCATCGTCAGAGGAATTTAAGTGTATCTATTCCTACTTCGAAGATGTTGCAAAAAGGGATGACGAAATGCTTAAGATGGCGATGAAGATGTATTCGGACGGAGTAAAAGATAATATTGGATTAAAAGACATTATTATAAAAGACGAAAATGTTATCGATGTATTGTCGCATAAAATCGTCGTCGATATTATAAATAGCCCTTTAAACAATTCTAAAGCATTGGAGAATAATATAACATATATATTTATCGCGAGAAAATATGAAAGGTTTGCCGACCATGCCCAAAAGATTATGGAATTATTGCTCTATATGGACTTAGGAAAAGATTTAAGGAACCTGCCGGAATTTTAAAAATAGCAGGAAATTTTTTATTTTTCACCCGAATATCTTGGATCTAAGGCGTCTCTCACCGCTTCGCCAATCAGATTAAAGCCGAGAACCGTTAAAAGAATGGCAATCCCAGGGAAAAGCGTAAGCCACCACGCAACCATTATGTATGTTTTTCCTCCTGAAAGCATTCCGCCCCAGCTTGGTGTCGGGGGCATTATTCCTATTCCGAGAAAGGCGAGCGAGGCTTGAATTAATATTGCCATCGCAATACCTAAGGTTGCTGAGACTAAAATGGGGGCAATAGTATTTGGCAGTATTTCAAAAAACATTATATAAGGGGCTGAGGCGCCGGAGGCTTTTGCCGCCAGCACATAATCCTTTTCTTTGTTTTGGGTAAATTCGGCCCGTATAATTCTTGCAACCCCCATCCATGACGTAAGCCCAATTATAATCATTATATTGATAATGGAGGGTTTTAATATTGCGCTGATAGCAAGGATTAAAAAGAAAGACGGAAATGTTAGCATTATATCGACAAATCGCATTAGAATGCTATCGATTATACCCCCGTAATAACCGGCATATGAACCGACAATAATTCCTATAAACAAAGAAATCGAAACGGCAATAAATCCAACTTCTATTGAAATCCTGCTGCCGTAAATAAGCCTTGATAGCACATCTCTTCCAAGCTGGTCTGTTCCCAAAGGATGAGCAAAGCTTGGCGGCAGTAAAATTGAGTTTACATTTATTTTATCGGGATTGTATGGAGCAATATAAGGGGCAAATATTGCAGCCAAAATTACAATTAAAATAAATATAAGAGAAATTGACGCTAATTTATTATTTTTAAAAGCATTAACAAGTTCTTTCATAAAATATGCGTATAAAAGTATGGATTATGTATGTAAACTGTAAGCTTTGTTATATTGTTTTAAAATAATTCCTTTATATTGTATAATAAACAAAAATAAAAAACTATAAGCCATTTTATTATGGGTATTTACATTTTTAAAAGAATTTTATTTATGATACCGATTTTAATCGGTATTACGCTAATATCTTTTTTTGTCATTCATCTCGCTCCGGGAAACCCATTAACGGAGCAGTTGGGATTAAATCCTAAGGTATCCATGTCTTCACGATTAATGTTGGAAAAGCTGTATGGTTTAAACAAACCCCTTATAGTGCAGTATATAGACTGGTTAAAAAGAATAGCAACCTTTAATTTCGGACTATCTTTTACCGCTAACCACGAACCCGTTATAACGGAGATTAAAAGAACGATCGGTATTACGATCATCATTAACACTCTGGCAATAGTCTTTATCTTTATATTTTCGATACCAATCGGGGTGTTATCCGCGGTAAAACAAAATTCATTATTTGATAAAATATCTACTGTTTTGGTTTTTATAGGTTTTGCCGCACCCTCTTTTTGGGTGGCGCTGCTATTAATAATATTTTTTGGAATAGATTTACATCTCTTGCCGATAGGCGGAATAACATCCATCGGTTACAATTATCTTCCATGGTGGGAAAAGATCACGGATGTTGCAAGACATCTAATGATGCCGGTTTTTGTTGCAGGATTTGGAGGAATTGCCGGTCTTTCAAGATATTTAAGGGGGAATATGCTTGAGGTTTACAGGCAGGAATACATAATGACGGCAAGGGCAAAGGGATTAAAGGAGTGGGTGGTTATTTATAAGCACGCCTTAAAAAATGCGCTTATTCCGTTTATAACAATATTGGGATTAAGCGTTCCCGGGCTTATCGGCGGAAGCGTTATAATAGAAACGATATTCGACATAAACGGTATGGGCAGGTTATTTTATCAGAGTGTTCTTGCTCGCGACTATCCCACGATAATGGGTATTTTGGTTATAGGCGCAATTCTTACCCTTCTTGGCAATCTAATGGCTGATATAGCTTATGCTCTGGTTGACCCAAGACTTAGAAAGTGAGACATGCGGTGCGATTAAAGTTGAAGTAATATTCTTGCTTATGTTAAAATTAACAGTATTTAAAATTAAGAAAAATTAATAAAGATAATTTTTAAGAAAGATTTTCAGTTTTTCGGAGGTATTTAAAATGACAAAAAGAGCCTTTTTACTTTTATCGGTTTTACTATTATCTGTTTTTACCTTAACGGGATGCGCCACAACAAGAAATATCCAAGGTAAACCGATAATCTCAACTAATGTGAATAAAATAATAAATGGAACAACGACTAAATCTCAAATAATCTCAATGTTTGGTCCGCCCTATTCCATTAAAAAGAATCCGTTGGTCCCGAGCGAAGTTACATATAAGTACAGATTTTATTATCATAAATATGTGCATCTGGGTAATGAGATACTTACAAGTTCAACAAGGAAATATAAACAAAAGCTTAATGTAACGATAAAAAACGGAATTGTCATTGCCCATAGCTTTACCACTAAGGGCAACACATCCTTAAAAAAGATATTAAAAAGGCATAAAATTCAAAATTGATAAACAATAGATAAACACTAATAATAGAGGTAATTTAAGAATGAATATTAAATTTACTAAGCTTCAGGGCGCGGGTAACGATTACCTTTATCTGGATGCTGTAAACGATTTGCCCGGATGTGTTGCGGATGATTCTGATTTTTATAGAAAGTTAGCCGTTAAAATAAGCGATAGGCATTTTGGCGTCGGTTCCGACGGTATTATCGTGATTTTGCCGGTATCGGGCATTTCTAAAGTTAAAGCGGATTTTCGTATGCGAATGTTTAACGCCGACGGTTCCGAAGGCGAGATGTGCGGAAACGGGATAAGATGCTTTGCTAAGTATGTTTATGATCATCACCTTACCGATAAAACGGTTATCGATATAGAAACCCTTGCGGGAATTAAAACAGTAGAAGTGTTTTTAAAGAATGGAACGGTTACGGAGGCCAAGGTATTTATGGGGCTTCCTGCTTTTGAAACCTCTAAAATTCCCGCAAGCTTTAAAAATTCCGAGATTATTAATGAGAATTTAAATATTAAGGGAAAGGATTTTGAAATTTCCTGTGTTTCTCTGGGTAATCCTCATTGTGTAATATTTGTCGAGGATATAAAGGATTTTGATGTTCATTTTTACGGACCGTTAATAGAAAATAATCCAATGTTTCCAAAAAGGACAAATGTAGAATTTGTTCAGGTTTTAGATGACAGCAATGTATTGGTTAGAACATGGGAAAGGGGTTCGGGTGAGACTTTAGCATGCGGGACTGGCGCCTGTGCCGTGTATTCCGTTATGCGAAAGATAAATAAAAATAAAATTGAGCGCGGTGGTTTAAATGTAAATCTTTACGGCGGGGCGCTTAAAATATCGGGGGAATTGACGGACGGGATTTATATGATTGGACCCGCAGAAGAGGTCTTTACCGGGTATTTTAACTTACCAGCCGGCAAGCTATAATCTTCAATATTTTAGAGAAAAATTAATCTAACGGCATAATCAGTAAAATAATAAAATGTCAAAATTAATTAAAATATGCATTTTTTGTATATTTATTGCCCTGCCCTTTTTTATAAATTTGAAGCAGTCTTTTTCATATTTAAGCAGTTATAATGAAAAACATAATAAAAACGAGATTTATTTTAAAAAGGCTTATAGCTTTTATAAAAACGGCAATTATAAAAAGGCGGCAGGCCTGTTTTGGCTCTATACGCTTAAAGGAAGATTATTAACCGGCTATGCCTTATACTATCAAGGTATTTGTTTTATAAAATTAAAGGAATACCGTAAGGCAAATTATGTGCTTTCAAAATTAATTAAAGACTATCATGATTTTGTCTTTTATAAAAATTCCGTTTTTTATCTTGCCGTTTCGGAAAAAAAGAACGGATATTTATATTCGGCGATAAATCATTTTAAGTATGTTATTAAACAGGCAAAAGCTCCGTCCGTGAAACCGTATGCAATCTTTAAAATTGCAAAAATTTACTTACAGTTAAGGGATTATAAGGAAGCAAAAAGTTATTTGCTATGGCTTTATATCCGCTATCCCCGTTTCTCGCACAAATATCATGTAATTAAAGCGCTAAAGAGTATAACCTATTTTAACGGTTTATATTTGACAAAATTTCAAAAAATAGAAAGGGCTCAAAATTTGTATTACGATGCTTATTATACGAAGTCATTAAAACTTTTGTCAAAAATAAACGGTCAAAAAGCCGCTCTTATAAGGGTTAAAGATTTGCTTATGACAAAGAGCCCTTTATTTGTGAAAGATGTCGATAAATTATTAAAGCATAATAGCGGAAATAGAATTGGCAACATATCTCTTGAGCTTTTATATTTGAAAGTTTATTACTATTATCATAATTTACATAATCAAAATGAGGCATTAAACCTGTTGAGATATATAATAAAGGATAACGGTTATTTAAGCGAAAGCGGTATGTCCATTTATAAGTTAATAGTCTGGAATAAGGTTATAAAAGATTTAAAAACCGAGGCGGTTATAAATGCAAAGGAAGAACTTGAGCCGCTGTTAAGCGTTATTGAAAGTTATAGTAATAATGCGAAATACCTGTTCTGGTATGGGGTTATACTGAAAAAACTTGGAATGGTAAATAAAGCCTCATTTTATTTTAACTTAGTAAAAAGTACATCCGCCTTTTCGTATTATGGCACAATGTCAAGAATAGAAATACAAGACCCTTTTAAACTTAATAATTATAAAAAATTACATCTTAAAAGTAGTTTAAATCTTTTTCATAAGACATTGAAACAAAATCCTGCTTTAAGTGTAAAGTTTAAAAGGTTTATGGCATTTTTAAATCTTGAAATTTATTTTTTGGCAAATATTCAGGCTCAAAATGTTATAAAACAGCTTGGGAAAATAGCTAAGGGTCATAAACATAAACTAAATAGGGCGGTCTTAATAAGTTTAGCCGATATTATGAATCATTATGGCGATTATGGTTACGCTTCAGGGTTAGGAACAATTTTACTTGATAACGATAAACCCCTCGTTAAAAATAGCAATTTTTTAAAATTAGTTTATCCAAGACCTTATTTTTCTTATGTAAACAGGTATGCAAATCATTACGGGGTTCCCGTTAATTTGATTTATGCCGTTATGAGGCAGGAAAGTCTTTATAATCCCGTGTGTTATTCAAGCGCAAGCGCTATCGGACTTATGCAGATTATACCTTCCACCGGGCATTATATTGCAAGTAAAGTCGGGTATTATAATTTTAATTCGTCCATGCTTTATTCGAAAAATATTAATATTAACTTTGGTTCTTATTATTTAAAAGCTTTATTAAATAAATTCGATAACAAAAAATATCTTGCTATAGCATCTTATAATGCGGGACCAAATGCCGTTAATTACTGGAAGCATTATTTATTTAAGGGTGATAATATGTTATTATTCATTGAATCTATCCCTTTTAATCAAACAAGGAACTACGTCAAAAAGGTTTTAACAAATTATTACTTATACAATGCGATATACTAACATCTTAATTATCTCTTAATATTTTTTTATGAAATTGAAAATCAGCCAAACTCAGGTGAAAGATGATTTAGCCGCAAAAAAAAGGATAGATGAATTGGCGGATGCTATAAATTACCATAACTATCGCTACTATATGCTCGAAGACCCAATCCTGTCCGACTATGAGTTTGACAAATTAGTCAAAGAATTGGCGGAACTTGAAAGACAATATCCTCAATATGTGAGAGAAGACTCACCATCTAAAAGGGTTGGCGGCGCCGTAAGCGAAAAGTTTACGCAGGTAAAACACACTATTCCTATGCTTTCATTGGACAATACTTACTCGAAAGAAGAAATAGTAGAATTTGATAAAAAGATTAAGAGATTTTTGAATTATGATATGGACGAGAATATTGAATACGAGTGTGAGCTTAAGTTTGACGGTCTTGCGATAGAACTTATTTATAAAAACGGCATATTTATTCAGGGTTCCACAAGGGGAGACGGAATAACGGGCGAAGATGTTACAATGAATTTAAAGACGATAAAAACGATACCCCTCAAGCTCTTAAAAGACATTAGTTATCTTGAGGTGCGCGGTGAAATTTTAATGGATAAAGAAAACTTTAAAAAACTGAACGGGGAGAGGTTAAAAGAAGGACTTTCGCTTTTTGCAAACCCGAGAAATGCCGCATCAGGCGGTATAAGACAGCTTGATCCCAAAATTACGGCGCAAAGAAATCTTATAATGTTTGCTTACGGCATCGGTGAGTGTTCGAAAGAAATTAATTTCAAAACCCAGTTTGAGCTTATGAATCTTTTGAAATCACTTGGAATAAATATAAATAAAAATATGAGGATTGCAAATGGCATTAAAGGCGCGGTGGATTTTTTTGATGATATTTCAAGAAAAAGGGAATCTTTTCCCTTTGAGATAGACGGGGTTGTTATAAAGGTGAATGATATATCTCTTCAAGAAAAACTTGGCGAGATTTCTAAAAGCCCGAGGTGGGCAACCGCTTATAAGTTTTCGGCTAAACAGGAAGTTTCGGTTATACTCGACATCGAGGTATCGGTTGGCAGAACAGGAATATTGACGCCTGTTGCGATTTTAGATCCCGTAAACATTGGCGGAGTTGTTGTTAAAAGGGCAACGCTCCACAATCAAGATGAAATAGATAAAAAACATATTAATATCGGGGATAGGGTTCTGGTTGAGCGTTCGGGGGATGTCATACCGGAGGTTGTCAAGGTTGTTTTGAAAGGGAAACGAAGCGGAGCCTTCAATCTTCCCGATAAATGCCCCTGTTGCGAGTCGGATGTTGTAATAGACGGGGCGGCGCACAGATGTATGAACGAACTTTCCTGTCCGTGTCAGATTAAAGGCGCAATAGTTCATTTCGCGTCAAAAAGGGCTATGGACATAGAAGGACTTGGGGAAAAAATTGTGGACAGATTGGTTGAAATAGGGTTAATTAAAAATGTTGCGGATATTTATTATTTACGCCCCGGAGATTTAAGTAATTTAGAGGGGTTTGGGGAAAAATCGGAAGAAAATCTTTTAAATTCTATTGAAAAATCTAAAAATATATCTTATGATAGATTTGTTTATGCATTGGGCATAAGACATGTGGGTGAACATATCGCCTCTTTGCTTGTGCGTTATTTTGGCGATATAAACGGCATCAAAAACGCAACAATATCCATACTCTCATCAAAATTCGGCATAGGCGAAGAGATTGGAAAATCTATATATAATTTTTTCAGGCTTGAATCAAACCTCCATGTTATTGAAAGGCTTTTTAAAGCTGGCGTTTCACCGCATGCCAATATTGCCAAACAGGGCGAATCCGGTTTAATAGCGGGTAAAAGCTTTATTTTAACAGGAACTTTAAATGATTTTACCAGGGATGAAGCCGAAAATTTAATAAAAGAACAGGGCGGAATAGTCGAAAAGACCGTAAAAAAGAATTTGGATTATGTTGTGGCAGGCTTTGAACCCGGTTCTAAATACGATAAAGCTCTTAAGTTAGGGCTTAAAATAATTAACGAGGATGAATTTAAATCATTAATAAATAAATGAGCTTTGTTGATTTTTAATTGCATAAAAATAAATTAAGAAAATATGGTATTTTTTAATATTAATTTTTAAATAAAGTTTACTTATCTTATGGAGTGTAATTATGTCAAAAATTTTTGGCAATTTCAAAGTATTATGTCTTTTTACAGTTACATTTATTCTATCGGTATTTATGGCTTTATCGACACATGTTTCTTCATCTTACGCTTTTCTTACCCCAAGGCTCACAAGAAATATTCCTGTCGGGAGTTTTCCTTTTGGCGTTGCTTTTTCCCCAAACGGCAGTTATGCCCTTGTTACAAATGCCGATAATGATACCGTTTCTGTTGTTAGTATGACTACAAAGGGGGTTGTTGCGTCTATTAAGGTCGGGTCTCATCCTACCGGAGTTGCCATTGCCCCTTCTCTTACCTTTGCTTATGTATGCAACACCGCTTCAGGCAATATAAGCCTTTTAAATATGGCAACCCTCACAAAACCTTTAAATATCAATATAGGCGGCAGTCCGGTAAATGTCGTATTTACTCCAAATTCAAAATTTGCCTTTGTTACGAACATTCATAATAACGAGGTTGATGTGATTAATACGGTGCAAAATGCGGTAATTAAAAGGATTGGTGTCGGAAAAGAACCCCAGGGTATTGCCATATCTCCAAACGGAAAAATTGTTTTAGTTACAAATGCAGGAGGCTCTTCGGTTTCCATTATAAATGTCTCTTCTTTAAGCGTTATTAGAAATATACGCACGGGGAAAAATCCGACAAGCATTGCCTTTTCCCCATCCCGTTCATCCGTTCGCTATTTTTATGTTGCGTCAGGCAAAGAAAATAAGATTTATGTTTACAACGCTAAAAATTTTAGTTTTATAACAAAATTTAAGACATTGTCAGACCCGTCTTCGATAGGCTTAACGCCGAATGGAATGATGATATTTGTCGTCAATTATCAAAATATGGCTGTGGAGGTTTTTAACGCCGTTCATTTTAATCATATTAAAACCATAAATTTACCTACAGGACCAATAAATGTGGCGGTATCGCCGTATGGGAGCGCGGCATTGGTAACCGTTACCTCGGCTTCAAGCGCCGCCTTTATAAGGATTAAAAAGGTAGCGGCGGCTTATGCACAGGTTGCGCCTGCTTCCCCCGTTGTTCCCGGTGCAGTGTCTCCCGCCCAGGCGGCAACGGCAATTACATCTCCAACCGCTCAGGCTTCGGCTATTCCTTTCCCATCCTCAAATTATATTCCGCAGCCGTTTGGAGAGGTTGCCACCGTTTACACGGGCAAAGGTCCTACTGCCGAGGCGATAACTCCGGACGGAAAATATCTTTATGTAATAAATACTCAAGGTTCTACATTAAGCGTTATCGATGTTGCTAAGGATGAGGTGGTTAAAACTATCAAAGTGGGGGGATATCCGAGCGCGGTTAGCATTTCCCCCGATGGACACTACTGTTTTGTCGTAAATTCAAATTCTAATACGGTAACAATAATCTCTACGGGAAATTACTATTGATAAGAAGAAATCTTTATATCTTTTTTAAAGCAATACCGTTTATTTTATATATACTTTTTACTCAAAAAAGATTTGTGATATTTGGTAAGAGAAGGATTCTAAATGAAAAATATCACCGCCGAACTGCAAAATGGCTTACTGAAATTATTGCGTCTTTGGGTCCCACTTTTATTAAGCTGGCTCAGGTAATATCCACAAGGGCGGATTTTTTGCCGACCGAATATATAAACGCTCTTTCTACGCTCCAGGATGAGGTTCCCCCCGTTTCATTCGGTAAGATTAAACCTATTATAGAAAAAGATCTGGGAAAACCTATAAATGAGCTCTTTAATGAATTTAACGAAGAACCTCTTGCCGCCGCTTCGGTGGCTCAGGTTTATAAGGCTGTTTATAACGGTAATAATGTTATCGTTAAAGTCATTAGACCGGACATAGAAAAGAATGTGGGAATTGATATTATAACGCTTAAAAGTGTTCTAAATCTTTTAAAGATTTTTTTTCCTCAAAACAAATCTATTCAGTCAATTTCGGTTGTATTGAGGGAATTTCAAATAACAATTTATGAAGAAATGGATTTAGAACATGAAGTTAAAAATATTAAAGAATTTAGAAAGATTGGAAAGAAACTTGACTATATAATTGTTCCTAAAGCCTATTCAGAGATTAACTCAAAAAATATCCTTGTTATGGATTTTTATGAAGGGGTTAAAATTACAAATTTTGAAAAATTAAAGGAGATGGGGATAAAACCTAAAGATGTTATCGATAAACTTATGGAATTTTATCTCTACCAGTCTTTAATTAAGGGTGTTGTGCATGCCGACCCCCATCCCGGCAATATTTTAGTCAATAAAGAAGCTAAAATAATAGTGCTTGATTATGGGCTTGTTATACATATATCGGATGATACTAAACAAAATCTGGTCAAAGCGGTTCTTGCGGGCACTAAAATGAATTTTTCAGGGATAATAGATGCCTACTATGCTCTTGGGATTATTAACAAAGAAGTTTCCCGCCAACTGCTTGAAAAAATGGCTGAAAAATTATATATAGTTTTATCGCAAAAAGACATTTCAAACAAGAAAATACAACAGATAATTAATGAGATTATGAAAAGCTTTTATGCCTTTCCGTTTGAGCTTCCGCAAAATTTAGTTTACATATTTAAAACGGCAGCGGTTTTAGAGGGGATAGGGACGGCTTTGGATCCGTCATATAATCTTGTAAAAGATATAGTTCCCGTTGCAAAAAGATATATAAAAGATACGCCTCTCGGAAAAAAAATGACCCCGTTAAATATTATTAAAGAGGGATTTAATCAGATAAAAGAGTTTATATTAGATACAAAGAGGGTTATGCATTCCGCTTATACGGAGGATTTCAGAGTTAAGATTCATCCGAACAATATTTCGGGATTAGAAAACTTTTTAATACACATCATAAAAAGGCTGATGGCAGCGCTTATCGGCGGTTTTATCGGGATGATATCGGCGTTGATATTTATAGAGGATAAAAATATATATTTGTTAATAGGAGGGTTTTTTATATCGGCATTAGTAGTGTTTGTCTCTATCAGCCTTCCGATAAAAACGACTTACGGTTATTCCACTCTCCTTGATATATTCAGGCATCGCAATAATGATTGAATAATATCCGTAAAATTATATATAATTAAACATTAAATAGAAAAATAAGCTCTAAAATTAATATAATAAAATGAATAAGGAAATTAAAAATATTGTTCCGATAATACTTGCGGGAGGTCTTGGAACAAGGATGAAATCCGAGGACCCGAAAGCACTTTCTCCTTTACTGGAAAACCCTTTGATATTTTATACGGTAGAAGCGCTTATAAATACGAGAAGGACTTTTAATACTCATAGAGGATATAAATATCGGATCATAATAGATAAAATCGGCATAGTTATAGGACATAAGGGTGAACTTGTTAAACAATATGTTTTGAAAGAAAAAAGATTTAAGGTAAAGGGCTTGTCCTTAGACTTTGCCACACAGGAAAAATACCTCGGAACAGGTGATGCCGCCTTGAAGGCTTTAGAAATGTTTGCCTCTTATAATAATAACGATGAAATCCACCTGCTTATTCTTCCTTGCGATATGCCTTTAATCGAGGCAAAAACTGTTGAATGCTTGATAAAGTTTCATTTAGATAACGAAAGCGATTTGACGGTTCTTTCGGTGGAAGTGGAAAATCCTTATTCTTACGGAAGAATTTTAAAAGACAAAAATGGTTATGTCAAAGAAATTATCGAAGAAAATGAACTTAAGGGTTATTCTGAAGAGCTTGCAAAAATTAAAGAAATTAATTCGGGTATTTATGTGGTTAAATTAAAGCATCTTAAAAGATTAATAAAAAAGATTAAGCCGAATAATCTTAAAAAGGAATATTATCTTACCGATATCATTCATATTTTCTTTGAAGAAGGTTTAAAGACCATGTGTTATAAGTCTTTCGCGAAGGACGAATTTATCGGGGTTAATTCCAGATTGGATTTACTTAACGCCCAAAGGCTTTTGCAGAAAAGAGTCGTCAAGGGGTTAATCGATAATGGTGTAAATTTTATATCGACCGATAATGTTTATATAGGTTATAATGTAAGTATAGGCGAGAACTCGATGCTTTATCCAAATGTTTTTATCTCTGGAAGCACTTATATACTTAAAGATGTAATCGTGGAAAGCGGTTGTGTTATAAGGGAATCTTTTATTGCAAGTAAAACGACAATAAAAAGCTATAGCGTTTTGGAAGAAGCCTTCGTTATGGACGGCGCTATGATTGGTCCTTTTGCTCGTCTAAGACCCGGTTCTTTAATTTGTGAGGGTGGTAAAATAGGAAACTTTGTCGAGGTTAAAAAATCTATAATCGGCAAAAATACAAAGGCATCACATCTCAGTTATATAGGGGATGCGCGAGTAGGCGACGATGTGAATATCGGCGCGGGTGTTATAACTTGTAACTATGACGGGGTAAAAAAATATCAAACCATTATAGAAGACGGCTGTTTTATAGGTTCGGATTCTCAATTGGTAGCCCCTGTTAAAATAGGGAAAAATTCTTATGTCGGTTCGGGAACGACAGTTACGAAGGATGTTCCTGAAGGATCTTTAGCTCTTTCCAGGATGCCTCAGCGAAACATAGATGGCTGGGCATTAAAAAAAATGAAACGAAAGAAGGTAAAAAAAGAAGGTGAGGTATAAGAATGTGCGGCATAATGGGTTTTTCAGGTAATCTTAAGAAAGAACAAGAAAGCTCCGTGGATGTTGTATTGAACGGGCTTAAAAGTTTGGAATACAGGGGTTATGATTCATCCGGTATAGCTTATTACGATAATGACGATAGGGTAATAAAATATATAAAGAAATCAGGGAAGTTAACAAATCTTTCAAACGAATTTAGCTGTATCACCCCGTTAAATTCGGATGCTGCCATTGGTCATATAAGATGGGCAACTCATGGAAGACCTACGGATGAAAATGCCCATCCCCATATCGATTGCACCGGCGATATTGCAATAGTTCATAACGGAATAATAGAAAATTATGTGGTTTTAAAAAATAAACTTATAAAAAAAGGGCATAAGTTTACCACGGAGACCGATTCGGAGGTCATAGCCCATTTAATAGAAGATTACATTAACAACGGCAAATCTTTTTATGAAGCGGTAAGATTGTCGTCGCTCGAGCTTTTAGGCGCTTTTGCAATATTGGCGCTAAATGCGGGTGAAAAGAGCATTGCCGCGGTTAAGTTTGGGCCACCCCTTGTTTTGGCACAAAAGGACAATAATATTTATGTGGCAAGCGATATTTCACCGCTAATAGAATATACGAACGATGTTATATACCTTAAAAACTCCGAAATAGCCTATTTTCACTATGGCAATTTAGAAATAACGACATTTAAGGGTAAGAAGATTAATAAAACGACTACAAAAATAGACTGGGATGCATCGAGAGCGGCAAAATCAGGTTTTTCCCATTTTATGCAAAAAGAAATATACGAGCAGCCCGCCCGCCTTTTAGACGCCTTTTCTTCACGGGTAATGTACAATGACGGAATGAAAGATAATGTTGTAAATATAAATAAAATTAAGATACAAAGGAATGCGTTGGGGTCAAACGAAAATACCCAAAATAGCTTTAATGAGGTGTTTGCAGGTGCGGGTCTTAAAATTTCGCTGGAAGGATTAAAACTTACTAAAAACGACGTATTAAATTCGTCCAAAATTGTTTTTATTGCCTGCGGATCGTCATATTATGCAAGTCTTGCTATCAAATATATGATGGAGATGATCTGTGGTCTGCCCGTTATAGTGGGGTACGGTTCCGAGTTCAGGTATGAAAATTTTCCCGTTTCTCAAAACGATATTTTTGTAGGTATATCCCAATCGGGTGAAACGGCGGATACCAATAGCGCTTTGGAGGTTGCAAAGGCTAAGCGCGCTAAGATATTATCCATTACCAATGTCCCCGGTTCTCAAATAACGGGTTTGTCCAATAAAGGGGTTATTTATACCCATGCTGGACCTGAAATAGGCGTTGCCTCTACAAAAGCATTTACAACGCAGCTTCTTTGCGGTTTACTTCTCGCATTATATATCAGGGAAAAATCCGGTTTTATTCCTCAATACAGGTGGTTTAATTCTCAAAACATTTTTAAAGATTTAGTGGAACTTCCAAAAAAGATGGAAAAAATTTTATTTATTGATGAAACCTTAAAAGATATTGCAAAAAAATATTATAAAAGCAGTAATTTTTTGTATTTGGGTAGGGGAATATTATACCCGATTGCGCTTGAAGGGGCGTTAAAATTAAAGGAAATATCATATATTCATGCTGAGGGTTATCCCGCCGGCGAGATGAAACACGGGCCTATTGCTCTGGTCGATGAAAATATGCCTGTTTTATTTCTTTTGTCAAACAATATGCTTGCGTCAAAAACAATATCGAATATCGAAGAGATAAAGGCAAGGGGCGGCAGGATTATCGCCGTGGCGGATTATGAACCTGAAATAGACGGTTTATCCGATTTAATACGAATACCCGAAACACTGGAGGTTTTAAGCCCTATACTTTATACCCTTCCGCTTCAACTGTTTGCTTATCATATCGCCGCACTTAAGGGAACAGATATCGATCAGCCAAGAAACTTAGCCAAAAGTGTGACTGTGGAATAAAAAAATAAGAATATGGGGAAAAAATTAAATAAGTTGGACAAAAAAATCAGGTTTATAAAATGAAAATTCAGCAAGGCTCATATTTAAACGGTTTAAATGAAGAGCAACTCAGGGCTGTGCTTCATGACCTTGGACCGCTTTTGATTTTGGCGGGTGCAGGTTCCGGAAAGACGAGAGTTATAACTTTACGGGCGCTTCATTTGATAAAAACAGGCAAAGCGAAACCATATAACATTTTGGGTGTAACATTTACGAATAAGGCGGCTAAGGAGATGAAGGAGAGAATTGGAAAAGCGCTGGAGAAAGATTTTGGCGATATAAGCTTTAATAACCTTCCTGAATTTTATACATTTCATTCATTTTGCCTTAAATTGTTAAGAAGGCATGCAGATTTAATTGGATACAACAGGTCTTTTGTCATATTTGACGAAGATGACAGCGGGAAAATACTTTCAAAGATAGTCAAGTCGTTTAATATTAGCGAAAAAATATTTACTCCATCCAAAGTAAAGTATTTCATTGAGAGAAATAAAAATTCTTATATAGATTATGAGGAAGCGTATCAATCCGTTAAGCCATGGGAGAAAAACTATGCGATTATTTATGAAGAGTATTCTAAAAAACTAAAAGAAAATAACGCGATGGATTTTGGGGATTTAATATTTAATACGGTAAAGCTATTTGAAAAAAATCCTGAGGTTTTGGAACATTACTCTGAATTGTACAAATACATCATGGTCGATGAGTTTCAAGATACCAATTTTATTCAAGACAAACTTATCAAACTTTTATCGAAAAGGCATGAAAATATCTGCGTCGTAGGCGACGACGACCAGTCCATATATAGTTTTAGGGGGGCGAATATCGATAATATCTTAAGGTTTGAGGAGGCATTTCCTGAGTGCAATGTTATAAAATTGGAAAGGAATTACCGCTCAACGAAGAACATTCTTAACGCCGCTTCAAGTTTAGTAAGAACCAATAAGCTAAGAAAGGATAAAACACTTAAAACCGACAAATCCGGCGGCGAGCTTATAACCGTATATAGGGCAAACAGCGATTTATCCGAGGCTTATTTTGTAGCGCGCGAGATAAGAAGGATTGTGAGGGAAGACGGTTTTTCCAATAAAGATATAGCCGTATTATACAGGGCAAACTCTCAATCAAGGATTATAGAAGACAGGTTAATTAAGGAAAGCGTCAGGTATCATATTTACGGCGGTTTAAAATTTTATCAGAGAAAAGAGATAAAGGATATTCTTTCATTTTTGAGGTTTGCGGTAAATCCCAAAGACATAGTAAGTTTTGAAAGAAGCGTTCAATGCGTGCCAATCGGAGTTGGTGAAAAAACTATAAAAACTATGGAAGATATTGCCGAAAAAAATGGTATGGATATTTTAACGGCTTTTGAATCTGGATTATTTGGCGCGGTCAAAGGTCTAAAAGGGACGCTTACAAGCAAAAGCGGTTTTGATTTTAGCGGTAAAAAAGATTCACAATATAATTTGGATCCGGCAAACTATTTTAATTTAATTTTGGAGTTAAGGTATTTTATTAAAAACAACAATGAAACTAATGAAACCAATAAAAAAATAGATTTTCAAAATCAAAGTGAAAATAAGAATGAAAATAAATTGGAAGCCGCTCTTAATTTGATTTATAAGGCTTCAGGCTATGAATCTATGCTTAAAGGCGAGACCAAATGGATAAAGGAGACAAAAAGATCTAAAACTGCTATGGAATATGAATCGGCTGATAACAATTATAATAGCAACAAACACAATTTTATTAATGAAATAGACCAAAATAGGATAGAAAATATAGAAGAGTTAATAAACGCATCTTTGGAATTCGAAAATATTATGGAATTTTTAGACCAGAGTTCGATAGACGAAAACAGGGGGAGTACAGGAGAAGACATCGATATATCTAAAGTTTCTCTTATGACGCTTCATAGCGCAAAAGGGCTTGAATTTCCGGTTGTTTTTTTGGTCGGTTTAGAAGAGCAGCTTTTTCCGCATATAAGGTCTTTGGGGGATGAATCATCGTTAGAAGAGGAAAGAAGGCTTTGCTATGTCGGCATAACGAGGGCAAAAGAAAAACTTTATATTACATGGTCTAAAAAAAGAAGAATGGCAAGGGAGTATAAGTATAATTTGCCGTCAAGATTTTTAAAGGAGATACCTGAAAACTTAATAGAAGAAATAATTGATAGCTACGAATACTATTAGATTATAAAAGAATATAATAATAAAAGTAAGTTAATATATTTTAAAGGGGGTTTTATTATGGACAAGATGGAAAATATTATCGATATAAACCATGTTATGAAACTTGCAAAGTTAGATTTAAATAAAGACGATTCCGAACATTTTTCTAAGGAGCTAAATAAGATATTGGAATACATTAATATGCTTAAAGAAGCCGATGTTTCTCAGATAAACTCCGTTTTAGACGAGCTGGATTACGATAACTTAGTTAGCGGGATTACTCTGAAGACCGATTTTTATAAAGATTGCAGGCTTGATGAGTGCGCTTCGGACGACAGTTTTAGTTTTAATATCGTCAAAAATGATGCGCCAAACTTTGAGACAAGCGGGGAGACTTCAGAATACGGCTTTTTTGTCGTTCCGCAGGTTATAGAATGATTTTGTAATTTTTATAAAAAGGGGAATTCAATAAATGGATCTATCTAATCTAACGATTCATCAGATTAACGACCTCTTAAAATGCCGTGAGGTAAAGAGCGTAGATATTACAGATTCTTATATAAAAAGGATTAAAGAAATAGACCCGATCATTTCCGCTTATCTTTATAACGATTTTGAAGAGGCTCTATCAAATGCCGAAGATGCCGATAAAATAATTCAAAAAAATAGCGATTTTCCTTATCTCACAGGTGTTCCGCTTTCGATAAAGGATATTTTCTTGATAAAAGGAAAAAGGACTACCTGCGCTTCAAAGATACTTGATAATTTTATAAGCCCATACGATGCAACCGTTATAAAAAGGTTAAAGAAAAATAATTATGTATTTATCGGAAAAACCAATATGGATGAATTCGCTATGGGGTCTTCTACGGAAAATTCAGCATATAAAATAACTAAAAATCCTTACGATTTAAACAGGGTGCCGGGCGGTTCAAGCGGCGGTTCCGCTGCCAGTGTCAGCGCCGATTTGTGCGCAGGGTCTTTTGGGACGGATACAGGGGGTTCCATTAGACAGCCCGCAAGCCTTTGCGGTGTTGTAGGGTTAAAACCGACTTACGGATTAATATCCAGATACGGTATTATCGCTTTCAGTTCGTCGCTTGATCAGGCTGGGGTTATTGCTAATGATGTCTTAGATGCTGCAATAATGCTTAAAGCAGCTGTAGGATTTGATGAAAAAGATCAAACCACAAGAAAACTAGAGATTAAAAATTATCCGGAAATAGTAAAAAAAGCGGATAAACTCACTATGAAAGGCTTAAAGGTTGGTATCCCGGTCGAGTTTTTCTCTGAAGGACTGGATCCAAAAATTTATTTAAAAATAATGGAAATAAAGGATTTATTAAAAGGACTTGGCGCAAGTATTGTTGATATATCGTTGCCTGATACAAAATATTCGGTTGCGGCATATTATGTAATAGCCACAAGCGAGGCAAGCTCCAATCTTGAAAGGTATGACGGCATTCGTTTTGGCAGCAGATTCAATGAAGACAAAAACCTTCAAAGTCTCGATGAACTTTATAAAAAATCGAGGGAATTAGGGTTTGGAAAAGAGGTTAAAAGACGAATAATATTAGGGACATTCGCCTTATCCGCAGGCTATTATGACGCCTATTATAAAAAGGCATCATTGGTTAGAAAGCTAATAATTAAAAACTATAAAGACTCTTTTAATAATGTGGATATTATACTTGGGCCTACATCGCCCACGCCCGCGTTTTTAATAGGGGAAAAGATGAGCGACCCGTTGAGTATGTATTTATCCGATATTTATACAATATCTATTAATCTTGCTTATTTACCGGCGTTAAGCTTGCCAATAGGGGCTGTAGAAAACCCGACAAAAAAAGGAGGCGTCCTTCCTGTCGGTTTACAACTTATCTCTCCCTGGGCTACGGAAGAAAGGCTATTATCGGTTGCAAAGGTTATAGAGGATGAAGTCAAGTTTAGAGAGAAATATACCCCTGTGATGTAATATGAATACGGTATGATTTATGCTTATCGAGGTAAAAATATGAATAACAATAATTACAATGAGTTACACGATGCTTCGCATTCTTTTGAAGCGGTAATCGGGCTTGAAGTTCATTCACAACTTCTTACAAAAACTAAGATGTTTTGCTCCTGTCAAAATATTTTCGGAAAAGAACCTAACTCTATGGTATGTCCTGTTTGTCTCGGGCTTCCCGGCGCCCTTCCCGTGATAAATTTTGAAGGTGTGAGGCTTGCCGTAAAGGCAGCTTTAGCTTTAAACATTAACATAAACAAAAAAAGCCTTTTTGCGAGAAAGAACTATTTTTATCCTGATTTACCAAAGGGGTATCAAATATCACAGTATTTAGATCCCGTATCATCAAACGGTTATTTGAATATTGAAACGGACGGGGTGGAAAAAAGAATTAGAATAAATAGGCTGCACATCGAAGAGGATGCGGGAAAATTAATTCATATCGGGAGCGAATCTTATGTGGATTTAAATAGGGCAGGAACACCGCTTGTCGAAATAGTCTCCGAACCTGATATGAGTTCGGCTAAAGAGGCTGTTAGCTACTTAAAGGAGTTAAGGGATATACTCGTCTATCAAGGTATATCTGACGGAAATATGGAGGAAGGAAGTTTTAGGTGTGATGCAAATGTTTCCGTCAGGAGAAAAGGCGATGAGAAGTTAGGGACAAGGGCTGAAATTAAGAATGTAAACTCGTTTAAATTTGTGGAAAAGGCGATAGATTATGAAATAGGCAGGCAAATCGATCTTATTTTAAGCGGCGGGAATATCATTCAAGAAACAAGGCTTTATGACTCGAAAGAAAATGTGACAAGGTCCATGAGGGGCAAAGAAGAAGCGCATGATTACAGGTATTTCGAAGAACCCGATTTACCGCCTTTAATTTTAGACGAAGAATTTATTGAAAAGGTCAAAAACTCAATCTCGGAGCTTCCCCAGTCAAAGAGAAAAAGATATGCGGATGAATATGCCTTAACTTCTTATGATTGCGAGGTTTTAACTCAGGATAAAAATATCGCATATTACTTTGAAGATTTAATAAAGGTGAATGCCGTTAATAATAAGGGTAAGGTTGAAATTAAAAAGATAGCAAATTGGGTTATAAACGATTTATTATTTGCGTTAAAAGGAATTGAAAATCAGCCGGCCTTAAAAAAAGGCAATATGCCTGAACAGGAAGATTTTTTTAACCTTATACTCGAAGTTGAAACAGGCAATATAAATAAAAATACCGGAAAGATTGTCTTAACGGAAATGCTTTTGACCGGCAAAAAGCCGGCTGACATTATTAAAGAAAAGAACTTAGCGCAGGTTTCGGATGAAAAAGGATTAGAGGGCATAATAAAACAAATATTCGATGAAAATTCAAAGGAGTTGACAGACTTAATAAGCGGCAAGGATAAGCTTTTTGGGTTTTTTGTAGGCGAGGTAATGAAAAAGACAAAGGGTAAAGCAAACCCCAAGAAGGTCAACGAGATATTAAAAAATTTTATCGAAGAGAAAAAAAACTGACAGTATCTTCCCCCTTTTATCGTGAGAATAAAAATGCGGGAGGGAGTGGTTAAAAGGAGGGGCGTTTAATGGCTTTTTTTACTTTAAGATTAACTGATGGCGATATTGTTGAGATGATTGACCAGAGGAAACTTCCTCTGGAGATTTCCTATGTCAAGTTAAAAAGTTACGAAGATGTATATGATGCCATAAAAAATATGATTGTCAGGGGGGCGCCTGCTATCGGGGTGTCGGCCGCTTTCGGATTATATCTCGGGGCCAAGTCATTGTTGAACTCATCCGAGGCAAAGGATTACGAAGCATTTAAGGAGAAGTTTTTTAAGATTTGCGATTTTATGTTCTCGGCAAGACCCACTGCGGTTAATTTAGGGTGGGCGATAGAAAGAATAAAATCGCTTGTCATAAAAGATAACGATAAAACCGTAACCTCCATAGTAAAAGACATAAAAGCAGAGTCTTTGAAGATATATGACGAGGATATAGAAATTAATAAAAATATGGGCATTCACGGAGCCAGGCTCTTAAAAGACGGGTTTACCGTATTAACCCACTGCAATGCCGGCGCATTAGCAACGGCGGGGTATGGAACGGCTTTAGGAGTAATAAGAGCGGCGGTTGAAAATAATAAAAGAATATCGGTAATTGCAGATGAAACAAGACCGTTTCTTCAGGGGGCAAGGCTTACAACCTGGGAACTTATTGAGGATAGTATTCCAGTAACATTGATTGCCGATAATTCCGCAGGGTCATTAATGAGAAAAGGAATAATAAATGCCGTCATAGTCGGCGCAGATAGAATTGCCTCGAATGGTGATGTTGCAAATAAAATAGGGACATATCAGGTTGCCGTTCTGGCACATGAAAACAATGTTCCGTTCTATGTTGCCGCCCCGCTTTCCACCATAGATTTAAAACTTGAATCGGGTGACGAAATTCCGATAGAAGAAAGAGATGCCTCCGAGGTTGTTAATGTGTTTGGAAAAAGAATTGCTCCAATCGGCGTTAAAGCATTAAATTATGCCTTTGATATAACCCCAAATGAATATGTCGGTGCAATAATAACGGAAAAGGGTGTTTTATATTCGCCATATAAAAAATCTATTGCGGAAGCCTTTAGTAAATGATAATATTATAAAACTTATATAAAGTAAAACACTTTTTTATTTTTATTTACTTAATCATGTTAAATTTAAAAAGAGAGAAAAAAATGAGTAAAGGTAAGGAAAAAATTAGCCCTTTTGCAGGGTCTAAATTTTGGATGGATGGAGAGTTTGTAGATTATGAAGACGCAAAAGTTTCGGTAAACAGCCACTCTTTGCACTACGGCTTGGGGGCTTTCGAGGGCATCAGATGTTATGAAACAAAATCAGGCAAACCCGCTATTTTT
>JAJZYP010000128.1 GCA_021798015.1 bacterium | reverse complement strand
TATTTATTATTATTTTTTCGCCGTCTAAACCTTCCAGCAATCCGTCGTTACCGTCTGTTATATTGGAGACGGCCTTGGAGTCAGATAGCATAAGCATTATAATGTCGCTTTTTTTTGCGACTTCCTTTGGCGAATCTAAAAATATTGCCCTTTTTTTTATATGCTCCTCAGCTTTTTCTTTAGTTCTGTTATAAACATTTAGCATAACGCCGTTTTTTAATAAATTTAATGCCATAAAATTTCCCATTATGCCTAATCCTATAAAACCTATTTTCATTACTTTTTAACCTCCATTGCGTATTCCGTTCTAACTGGACGGCTTTTCCGTTTTTAACTGGACACCTGCAGCGTTTGATATCTCTTTTAAATTTATTCAAGCATTATCGGTAAATAATTATACTAGTCATATTACATCGTCTTCTTGTTCGCTATTGTTAGCCATTAAAGGTGATTCGTTTAACGGCCTAAGCGAAGTTTCGATTCTGTTTATTTCGGGAATTTCTTTGTCCATTAGAGTTCCGCCGATTTCCTTAAGCTTTTTCACTTGAGGAATAAACCTGCTTTCCAATGAACCAACGGCTTTATTGTAATTCTGCGTTGCCGAAGTCAGGCTGTTACCGACTGCTCCTATATGCTGTATGAGCGTAGTTACGCGATTATAAAGTTCAACGCCCGCATCTCTTATTTGATAAATATTATCCGCAATTTTTACCTGTTGCCAGCTAAACGCAATAGTGCGCAACATTGCAATCAATGTTGTTGGCGTAGCAAAAATTACTTTATTATTCATCCCGTCCTCGATAATGGTTCTGTCGAATTCGAGGGCTGCGCCGAATGAGGATTCTATTTGCAAATACATTATAACATAATCTGGAGAGTCTTCAAACTGACTCCAATACGCTTTTTCGCTTAATTTTTTAAGATGATTTCTTACAGCTACGGCGTGTTTGCTAAAAAAGTTCTTTTTTTCGTTTTCATCAGTAGTTTCAAATGCTGCCATGTAGGAGTCGAGAGGGACTTTTGCGTCGATTATTATTCGTCTTTCTCCCGGAAGTTTTACTATGAGATCAGGTCTTAATCTTCCATCCTCGGTCATTACGGAAGACTGTTCCTCGAAATCGCAAAATTCCGACATGCCTGCAAACTCTACTACCCGTCTTAATCCTATTTCTCCATATTTGCCTCTTACATGGGAAGTTTTTAATGCCGTCACAAGAGTATTGGTTTCTTGTTGAAGTTTATCCGTTGTTCCTTTTATGTTTTCGACTAAGACTTTCACTTCGGAATAAGCGCCCTGTCTTATCTTTTCCATTTCCTGAATTTTTCCGTCAAGTTTTGTTAGGTTTTCGCCTAACGGTTTTACCATTGAATCGATTGCTTGCTGTCTTTTTTCCATATCCGTTTTAGATAGATTTATATGTTTTTCTAGAACAGGAGCGGCCATTTGCAGAAAGGATTCGTTATTGCTTTTTAACACATCGGAAGACAAGGATTTAAATGCTTCTCTTAAATTTGTACTAGAATCAGATACGAATTTCTTTTGATCTTCTATAGCTTTCAGAGATTCTTGATATTTTGCTGATAAGTCGGCATTTGTAGTTTTGATCTCGGTAATTTGTTCCTGAAGCGTCGATGTTTGTCTTTTGTATTCCTCGATATCTTTGTTTAACTTTACTATTAAATTTCTGGCTTCAGTTAATTCTGTTTCAGCTTTTGTTTTTTGCGATTCTGTGCGTAGAATATTTTGGTTGACTGCTAATAGTTGTTCCTTCAATTTTTCATGTTCTATTTTTTGAATTTTTAATTGTTCATCGGTTCCGGTAAATTGTGTTTCAAACCTTATTTTTTCGTTTTGTGTGTTTTGTAAATCCTTGCTTATTTTATTTAAATCATTCTGTATTTCTGATGATATTTGTCTTTCCTTTTCAAATTGGGTTTGGAGTTCGTTAATTCTCTTGTCGGCTTTTCCTTTATATATCTTATAGCCAATAATTAATCCAATTGCCAATCCTGCCAGCCCGATTATAATTGATATGGCATTCATAAAGTTATCCTCCCCCGTTTATTATACGGCTATTAACATCACTCATACATTTTGCCGAACAAAGACGGCTTTATGAATTGTAAAAAGCAATATATTGCTTGCCACTTTTCGCATTTTCTATTTTATATTTATAGTCGTTTTCGTTCCGCAAGCACTGCAAAATTTATTATTTTTAGACAGCTTGGTGCCACACTGGATGCAAGCAACATTTTCGTCAAGGCCTGCAACGTAATCAAAAAAAGCAAGAGTATTTTTATATTTCAATTCCGAAGAAACTCCGATTAATCCTCTGGAAGAAAAAGATTCAAGTAATTTTTTTCTCGATTTTTGAAACATTTTCTTGTTTTTATTTACATGTTCTTTATTAAGATGGGGATATTTTTCAGGCCATAAAAGCGCATAACCGTTTAATTGTTGATTATTCTTCATTGGAACGTCATAATTAATAAAAAATTCATCAGACAGATGTCCATGTTCTTTTAGTAGTTCTAACCCATAGGTAGCACTTGGAGTGGTAGATATCCCAAACCATTCCGGCTTTTCGTACCATTCGGCTGCTTCCTCTACGGCAGGACCAATTATCATTGAATCCGTTATATAAAACTCGCCGAAACTTATGGCGCCGCGAAGGTATATTCCTTCTTCTATAATTGCTTTATAAAGCGGTAACGCTAAAATTATACCAATTGTTTCTATCTTTAAACAATCCTGCCAAAATGTATTTTTTTCAGATTTATTGATAGGGTGAGAGAAAGATAAAATTATTGTATCCGAAAAAGCTCTAACAGAAAGGGCAGGAAAATCGTAATCATCGTCTCCTCTAAATTCATCTGATGTTTCTCTATATATTTTTTCTTCTTTACGGAACGCTTTCAAGACATTTTCCCAGGATTTTATATAATCTGAAGGATCGTTTCTACTCCAAACAGTTTTAGTCCCTACCGCATCTAAAAAAACTACAACTCCTTTTTGAGGAATTGCGACACCGTTATTGGCTTTATTTTTAAGCTGTACAGGTTTCATAAAATTAATTATCCGAATTATTTTTCAAAAAGTCTTTTATCGCCCGCCGTGTTAAGGAAGATATTGGAATATCGTTTTTAATGGCTATTTTCTTAAGTTTCCTTTTCTGTTCCGGGGTTGCAGAAACTATGATTTTTTCGGTAAACCGTTTTTTTAAGTGGCATATATATTTTAATAAATTAATCAATACATAAAGGTTTATTGCTCATGACTTTAAACCATTGAACCTTAGTAATTGTTTTAATATCTGACACGGCGTTTTTTGGTATAAGATAAGCATTTTGCCCATATCCCTCTCCGTAAACGCATATCTTAATAATTTCCTTGTTATTTTTATTCCATCCTTTCTTAACAATACTTTTAATATTAGCAAGCGAAGTGATTCTAATTTCAGTTAAATCTTCGCTAACAAAGGCTATTAAAAATTTACCGGCGTCTAACCCCGTATTTTCGCAAAATCTTATCATGTTTCCATAAACAGGTTCTACATCAAGATAATAACTTAAACAACCATATTTAGTTATCATACTGCCTTCATTTGTTTTGCCTCCGCTTATGGTTTTTTTAAATTCTTTAGACTTTAACTTTATTTCTATAAAGAGGTATCTTTCTACATCCAAAAATAATGTAACGATATAATCGGGCGAACCCTTAACCCATTCATTATCTTTTATGCGATATTTTTCAAAACATTTTTTATCGAGGCGATCGTATTCAATTTTGTCTATAGAAATTCCGCAAATATAGGAAATATTATCGATTATCTTTTCAATGGCGAGCCGTTCTTCCTTATCCGCCATATTCCAACGTTTTTCTTTTTCTAAATCGTATAGTTCTTTATGTGTAGGTTTATTTTCTTTAGACATTTAATATTTTATAATTATTTAAGAATTTGCGTAAAGAAATGTCTCTGCCGTCGCCAAACATCTTCCACCACTTAAGGGCGTCTCCATTATTAAAAACTTTTATAATGGTAATCGCCGCTTCTTTCGGAATATATAATTTTTTCCATTTTGTAGTTATTAAAGGCGGCTCTTCGTATTGAGCCGCCAATTTATATCTTCCCGTTGTTCTAACCCACAAAAACGTTTTTTCGCCAAGGGCTACATCTCGTATCTTTTTGTCTAAATTTTTCTGTTTAATATAAAAATCAAAGTCTGATACATCTATTTTAGGGAAAATATCGGAAAAATCATCATAATTAATAGAAACAAATTTATTTTCCCAAATCTTTATTCTCTCTCCAGCCTTATGTCCGATAAAACCAGTAGTATGATATATAAATTCTTTTGACTTTTTAGTAGCGTTAAATATGCTAATTCTTTGTTCTACTTTATCAAAAAGAGGCCTAGGCCTTATCTCATGATGCAAGGCGGTAATGCTTCTAAAATTGTTTTTAAGATTTTTTCTTATATTTTTAGTTCTATCTGCACTGCAAATTGAGACAGGAACTATTAATCCTAAGGCTTCAACATTCTTACTTGATGAAATTTTTTCGGCAAAATCTATCCAAATATTTTTAATATTTTTTGTTTTGTCCTCTTTA
>JAJZYP010000127.1 GCA_021798015.1 bacterium | reverse complement strand
TTGGATTCCCTTTTCTTTTTAACACCTGTATATATAGCATGAGCCGCAATTCCTGCGCCGGCCGCTCCCAAAAGCCCCACGCCAAATTCATCGGTAGTGGCTTCGACTGCGGGTAATATAATTTTTGCATCGGCATTAGGCTTTTCAAACGGACTCATTCTATCCCAAAATACAGGTTCGGAACAGCCGATACATCCGTGTCCCGCTCTCATAGGAAAACTTATATCCTGGTTATATTCAACAACGGTGCAGTTGTTCCAAGTGAACGGACCTTTACAGCCCATCATATACAAGCAATACTGTTTTTTTGCCCCGATATCGCCCCACTGCCTGACATATTCACCCGCTTCAAAATGCCCCCGGCGGTAACAATTATCGTGAAGCCTTCCCGAATATGCCCAGAGCGGACGTCCGATATTATCAAGCTGAGGGGCTTTTCCTACCAATAGATATTCTACTAATGTGCCGACTATGTTTACAGGATTTGCCGGGCAGGCAGGAATATTTATAACTCGTCTATTTGTAACAGAGCTAAGACCTACGGCTGAAGTGGGATTAGGGCGGGCGGCAGGTATGCCCCCGTAAGAAGCGCAATTGCCTACCGCAATTATAATGCCTGCATTTTTAGAAGTTTCCTTGACGATTTTTAGACCTGTATCCCCTTTTGCTCCAATGGTAAGAAATTTTCCGTTAAGTCCGGTCGGTATAGCACCTTCAACGACAAGTATATATTTACCTTTATATTTTTTAACGGTTTCGACCCTTCTTGCCTCCGCCTGATAACCGGCAGGAGCCATTATAGATTCCATGTAGTCCACGCTGACATAATTAAGAATTATTTCGGCGGGAGTCGGGTGGGCTGTTCTGATAAAAGCTTCGGTATTCCCCATACAATCTGCCATATCAAGCCATATAAAAGGAGTTCTCGTAAGAATGTTTGCGGCTCTTGCTACTCTGGGTCTGAATATAAATGGGAGCATCAAGGCGGATGTTAAAAAGGCGCTCCATTTAAGGAAATCCCTTCTTGTTACTCCATGGAAGCTGAAGATATTTTCGAGGTTATTGTCTTTGTCTTCTTTGTTGTTGAAGTATTCTTTTTCAAGGTTGTCTAATCTTTCATCGACTCTCTTTAAAACCTCGTTTGGGTCGTCTGCGATATTTCTCAACGGATCCCATTTGAAATTAGAATTGCTATCCTCATCCGGCGTTGAAAAAGGACTGTCGCTTTCATTTTTTTGCGGTATGCTTTTTTTGTCATTTCCCATATAACCTCCTAAAATATAAATAAATTATTCATAATTTAAATTATTATGTTATAACTTTATTTATTCAAATTATATTATTATTATATTTTTATTATTATATTTAGAAATTAAATGGTGTATAATATGATTATAATGTAATGTTATCGCTAAAATATACAATGTCAAGTTAAAATTTGTAAAATGTTTTTATTTATTTTTTTGCTTTATGCATGAATTTTCCATAGCCTTAGAAATAATCGATACACTTCAGAAAAACGGCTATTTAGATGGCGTAAAAAGTGTTAGCGAGGTAAAATTAAACCTTGGCAAATATTCCGGGATTGATAAAAATTATCTCGTTTTCGCCTTTCAAAATTTAAACGACAAAAGATTTAAGGATGTTTTGCTTAATTTTATTTCAAATAACGGCGATGAAATAACTATTCAGGAAATTCTGGTTAATTGATAACTGATAGCCGATAATCGATAATATTAATTAATAACATTGAACAAAAAATTATAAAAACCGCAAATAAATTCTAATTGAGGTAATATTTATTATCTTTATGTTAAATTCAAATAATAGGCGTGCCGGCAGGTCATTGCTTATTCAGAGAAATGCTCTGGAAACAAATGAAGTTATCGCGGATAAAAATAAGGCATTATTTGGAAAGGCTTTTGTTATGAATTTTTTAAGCTCTCCGGGTTCAGGCAAGACATCATTATTAGAATCCATAGTTCCTATTTTAAAATCGGATGGGTTTAAGATAGCGGTTATAGAGGGAGATGTCGAAACGGATTTGGATAAAAAACGAATAGATGAGTTAAATGTTCCAGCATATCAAATCATTACGAATGGGACATGTCATCTTGACGCAAAGATGGTAAGCGCTGCACTTAATAATTTAGACATAAAGGATGCGGATATAATATTTATAGAAAATGTAGGAAATCTTGTTTGCCCCACTTCTTTTAATCTTGGTGAGGATATGAAAGTCGTAGTTCTTTCTATAACAGAGGGTGATGACAAGCCGTTAAAATATCCTGCCGCTTTTTATAAATCTAAGGTTATGCTTATCAATAAAATTGATCTTTTGCCTGTTCTGGATTCAGATGTCGCTAAAATCAAAGAAAATGCATTGTCTATAAATAAGGATCTGGCAATTTTTGAAACATCGTGCAAAAATAATTTGAATTCGGGGGAAATTAAACAAGACAGACTCAATGATTTTGTCTCCTTTATAAAAGACAATGTGAATTTGAAGGCGTCTAAAATAAAAAAATAAATAAAATTAAAAAACTAAAGGATAATACAAAAGGAATAACATAATTTAATAATGAATATATGCGTTGCAGGTGATGTTCATGGAAAAATTGATAAATTTTATAAAAATATAAGGGATTTTGAAGTAAAGCTTGGGATTAATTTTGATGTCGTTTTGCAGGTTGGTGATTTTGGCATATGGATTGATGAAAAAAATCATGATGGAATAACTAAACTTCATAACAGGATAGGAGATTTTCCAAAGTGGCATAAAGAAAAAAAATCCGCTCCCGTTAAGACATATTTTATAAACGGTAACAATGAAGACTTTAACTTCCTTGAAGCTGTAAAACTGTCGAGCGATTTCGAAATACTTAAAAATCTTTTTTATATACCCAACGGGAATGTTGTCGAAATTGAAATAAAAAAAGGTATTGGTAAAATTGGCAAAAAAGTCGACACTGAAGATAAAGATAGAGATAGCATCGGAGACAGAATCGGAGGAGGCGATAATATTGAAAACCTTGTTGTTGCAGGAATTGGCGGAAAATATAACCCGGAATACTTTAAATATCGCGAAGCAAACAGATATTATACCGAATATGAGATAAATAATTTAATAAAGTACGCAAATCAAAATTGGGATAAAGGTAAATTTGATAAACAAGATAAACAAATAGATATCTTTATTTCACATGATGCGCCCGAGGGTGTTCTTATAAAAGATAACGATAATGCAAAATATTACCCAAAGGCAATAGGTTTAAGGGAACTTATTTTAAATATGAAGCCAAAAATAGCTTTTTTTGGTCATCATCATGGTGTTTGCAAATCAACAATAGAAGAAATACCTGTTTACGGTCTTAATGTATTGTGTGAGAAGGAGAGTTTAATCGTCGTTAAAAAAGAAAAAAATGAATTTAAAATTTTAGGAAGTTATCCGTAACTGTTTTGTATAATTACCTTATTATTTTGGTTTAATTTAAAATATATTAAGTAAAAATATTAAAGTATTATTGATTTATAATGAATAAACCATTAATTGAGGGTTATATATACTTCACTCTTAAAGATAGCAGTTCATATAAAGATGAGTGGAAAAAAAGCGATTATAAGACGATTGAAAATTTTATCGAAGATTGCGGTGGGACTACATTTTCATGTGCCAGAACAAATATAGAAGAATATTCTTTATATAGAAAATTTAAAGCCGAGAAAGTTTATTATTGTTTCAAAACCGGAAAGATGATTAAGACAAAAATATTTAACTCTTCCAGAGATAATATTTTGGATATTGTCGGCATAGGAACCAATAAAGATGAGGTTAAATTTGCCCCATGTGTCATAGTTTAATCATATGTATTAGTTTTAATATTAATGAACACAAGGCTATTGACATATCATAAAAAATATATTTTAATATATACATTACTAAACTAACAATAAATGACGCTTCTTTTTTTCTTCTTTTTTGCGGGAATAGCTCAGTGGTAGAGCATCACCTTGCCAAGGTGAGGGTCGCGGGTTCAAGTCCCGTTTCCCGCTCCAGATAAATCAAGGGTTTGCCGGTTTCGGCAATTTCCCGTTTTCCTCAGAGGTAAGAAAAAGGTAAGACTTCTTGTTAAGAATGCCCACGGCATTTTTAATATGAGCTTGCGATAGGTGGGAATACCTGAGCGGCATCTTAATGTCCCTATGTCCCAATAATTCTTTAACGGTTACCAAATCAATCCCTTTCATAATTAACTGGCTTGCGAACGTATGGCGCAAGTCGTGAAACCGAAAATCCAATATATGCGATTTACGGAGCGCCGTTGTAAAACTCCGCTTGAAATTATCGAAAGGTTTTAATGTGTTAGGATTAAAGAACACGTAAGGCACATCTAACCGCCTGACGATAGAGTTTAAAGCCTTATAGAGATTGTCATTGACCGGAATTTCCCGACGTTCGCCGTTTTTAGTCCGGTCTAGCAAGATAATGCGATTTTTTAAATCCACCCTGTCCCATGTCAAGTGCAGAATTTCCGATTTTCTCATGCCGGTATTTAGGGCCATAACGACAACGGGTTTTAGATAAGGCTCGCAATTAGATATAAGCCGCTCCGCCTCTTCGTCCGATAAATATCGCAGACGCTTAATCTCGCCTTTTAAAAG
>JAJZYP010000023.1 GCA_021798015.1 bacterium | reverse complement strand
CCACAACCCACATTATTTTGACAAAATGTTTGTTATCCACCTTTTAATCCCCCTTTACCTTATAAAATTTATTCATTATTAAAATAAAAAATAAAATATTAAGAGTTAAATACTCGCTTGTTTATTATATCTCATGTATATTAACAAAAAATTGTCAAAATAGCAATATATTAATTTTATTTTTTCATCAATTTATTTATTGAATTTAGAAAGGAAATCAACAAATATTTTAGCCCCTAAACCTTAAAGTTTTTAAAGGCAAAGGGGCTAAAATTTATAACGCTGGCGGTTATATTATAAAGATTTGCTGAGGCTAAGCAAGTTTTGTTATTAACCCCATTTTTGTTTGTTGACATGAACCGTTATCTCGGCTTTTGACATTTGTCTGACTTCCCATGCAGCTTTTTTTGCTTTTTGAAACACATTTAAGCATCCTGGATCCAAATTGTCTTCAATTCCAGCTTCTGCGACTTCTAACACCTTCGTAAGAAGATGGGTTAAATCCATATGCAATTGATTTGTTTTTCTAGAGCGGTCAATAATTTGTTCGATATCAGCCGCAACCTTTTCAAATTTTTCCTTTGGCGCTCCACATCTTGGACAGACATCAGGTGCTGAATCGCCATCATGAATATAACCGCACATAGAACATTTCCACTTCATAAAATACCTCCGTATTTAAAGTTTAATTTATTTAAAAATTTAAATTAAGTTAAAAACATGCTTTATATCTTTAATGCTTTATATTCTTTAAATTTTAACACAAAAAAAATAAATTGCAAGAAATATTTAATATTAATTATTAAACAATATTTATTATTGCTGATTCAATAAATTTAACACCATTTTAAAAAATACACTAAATTGACAATATTTAATTTAAAATGTATAATTAATAAAGCATTAGGGGTATTTTATGGATTTTAATATTTATTTAATCGGGGATAAAAATTTCTTTGAGAGCGAAAAAAAATATTTAGATGTTTTAAATAAGTGTTTCGATAGCGGAATAAAGGCTTTTCAGTTAAGGCAAAAAGATGTCGGCATTAGAGAATTTATCGAATTAGGGGAAAAGATTAAAAAAATAATAGATAAATATAAAGACGTAAAACTTTTTGTAAATGACAGAATCGATGTAGCATCAGTCCTTGAAGCGTATGGGGTTCATTTAAACAAAAACAGCATTCCGATTAGGGCCGTCAAAGAAAAAATCAAAAATATTAAGGTGTTTTATTCTTCCCACTCCATTGAAGAGATTGTAATGGCACAGAATGAGGGGGCAGATGACGTAACATTTAGCCCTATTTTCAAAACTAAAAATAAAGATTTCGAGCAAGGGGTAGATTTATTAAAGAAGGCAGTAAATTCGGTGGAGATTCCTGTCTTTGCGCTTGGCGGCATTAATAAACATAATATAGACAAGATTAGAAATGCAGGGGCTAAATATATAGCGATTCAGTCTGGAATCCTTAAGGAAGACAATATTTATGATGTTGTTAAATTTTTATCCAAGAATTTATGAACTAAATAAAAATTAAATATAGAAATACAATTTTAGGGTTGGGATGATGGGTTTATAAATAACATAAATAATGATATAATGTAATTTTAGGAGGGAGATATATGAATCAAATAGAATCTGCTAAAAATAATATAATAACAAACGAAATGGAATATTGTTCAGAAATGGAAGACGTTTCTGCCGCGCAGATTTGTCAAGACATAATGAATGGTCATACCGTTATAACAAAAAACCGTATTAGAAACATAAAACCGCTTGCAATAGGTAAAAATTTAAAAACCAAAGTAAATGCAAACATTGGTTCGTCGGGGGATAATTATAATATCGAGGAAGAATTGGAAAAATTGTTTACGGCGACAAATAGCGGGGCTGATGCCGTTATGGATTTATCCACAGGCGGAAATATTATAGAATTTAGGCACGAGATACTTAAAAACTCATCCGTTCCTGTGGGAACAGTACCGTTATACGAAGCATTTCAGCCCGTAATGGGAAACGATGACGCAAGTTTAAGTTCTAATATAAACAAATTTGACCCTGAATATCTTTTTGAAGTTATTGAAAGACAGTGTGAAGAAGGCGTCGATTTTATCACAGTTCATTGCGGATTAACATTAGAAGCCGTTAGAAAAATGAACCGGCAGACAAGGATTATGGGAATAGTTTCAAGGGGCGGGTCTTTGATTGCCTCATGGATGTTAAAAAATAACAGGGAAAATCCCCTTTACGAAAACTATGACAGGCTTTTAAAAATTGCAAAAAAAAACGATGTTGTTTTGAGCCTTGGCGACGGATTAAGACCTGGAAGTCTTGCGGACGCAACGGATAGGGCTCAGATTGCGGAATTAATCACGCTCGGAGAGCTTCAGAAAAAGGCTCTGGAAGAAGGGGTTCAGGTTATGATTGAAGGGCCTGGGCATGTTCCGCTAAATCAGGTGGAGATAAACATAAAATTGGAAAAAAGCCTCTGCAACGGGGCCCCGTTTTATGTTTTGGGGCCGCTCGTTACCGACATTGCTCCCGGCTACGATCACATCACAAGCGCAATAGGCGGAGCAATAGCTGCCGGCGCCGGCGCCGATTTCTTATGCTATGTTACCCCTGCGGAGCATCTTAGGCTTCCATCGGTGGCAGATGTTAAAGAGGGTGTTATTGCGGCTAAGATTGCGGCGCATGCAGGAGATATTGCAAAGGGTGTGAAAGGCGCAATAGAAAAAGACATAAATATGAGTAAAAATAGACGCGCAATGAATTGGGAAGCGCAGTACGAAAGTTCGTTAGATCCCGAAAAGGCAAGGGAGATGAGGGCTTCTTTACCACTCAAAGACGATAAGGTGTGTTCCATGTGTTCCTCTTATTGTTCTATAAAATTAAATGCTTCTTTTAAATAAATTTCTTATTAATTAAAAGATGGGAAAGTTTGATTATAATCCGAGAGGCGAGATAGACAGCAGGAATTTTTTTTCCTTATTAATCAGGGAAATTCAAAGAACAAACGATTCCATTTCTGAAGTATATAATGATTATAAATCGCAAAATTTAAACAAACATAAGTCCGAGTTTGAGATTATAAAATACGATTCCGAAGATTTTAAAAGATACGGGTCTTTTAAATTTTTTAAAGTAAACGATAAATGTATTCTAAAACCCATAATAGATTTTCCCTATAAAGATGTTTCAAAGTCTAAATCTATGTCTTTGGCAGATTTCATCGGGATCGACAATATAATAAAAGATGTCTTTCAAAATACGATTAAATTTGCTTCAGGAAAACCCGCCAACAATGTGCTTTTATGGGGAGATAGAGGCACAGGCAAGTCTTCACTTATCAGGGCTATTGCAAAATCTTTTGGCGAAGAACCATATATTAACAAGATTAAATTTATCGAGGTTGTGGAAGATACCGCCGAGTTTATCTATGAATTGATCACAATCATTAAAACAAAACCTTATAGGTTTATATTGATTTTTGACGATATCGCCTTTGATGCAGATTCCTTATTTTACAAAAAGCTTAAATCAACCCTTGACGGCGGATTAGACGAACTTCCCGAAAATGTAATTGTTTATGCAACATCTAATAAACGTCATCTCACGACTGAAAAATTTTCTTCGGAAAGATTAAATACAGGTTTAGTGCATCCCGAAGAAGAGATTGAAGAAGGTCTTTCTTTAAGCGATAGATTTGGTTTAACCTACGGGCTTTACAGCTTTGACAGGGAAGTTTATCTTAAGATAGTAGAAATGTATTTAAAAAAATATGATATTAAAATCTCGAGTATTGACAGGGATCAAATAAGAAAGGATGCAATTAATTTTGCGATTATAAAAGGCTCGCGCTCCGGCAGGACAGCAAAACAGTTTGCTATAAGTTTAATAAAAGATTGAGATAAAAGTTAACCCTTCATAAGTTTTGGTTTTTGTAATAGCCGGAAAAAATTTTAAAACTTTATAAAAATTACTTGCAATAATTTCAGTAAAATTATAAAAGGATAATTAATTATATTTTATAAAAATAACGAAATAATAGAAAAGTAATACGCATTTTTTATGTCCGAGATTAAATATTCAACGGGCTTTAGACCAAAAATGAGCATAAAGAAAAAACTTGTGCTTTCATTTTCTTTAGCTGTTTTATTTCCATTATTGCTTCTGGCAATAACCAATACCTTTATTTTTAAGGAACAAACAAAAAAATCAAGTCTCGATAAAGTTAAAATTACATTAAACGGTGCGCAAAGAATTTATTATTCTCAGGGAAAGCAGCTTAAGAATGCTTTTTTGGTAAGTTCATATAACCCTTATTTAATTAATGCAATTACCTATAAAAATATTCCTTTCATAAACAATCTAATTAAATCTTATAAAGATGCCTTTAGTTTTGCAGACTATATCGGAATTACCGATAATAAAGGCTATCTTTTAGCATCAACTTCCGATGCCCGCGGATTTAAACCATCCCTGGGCGGTATGATTTTTAATGTTTTTCATACAGGTTTTCCTGTTGTTAAAACCGTCATAATTAAAAAAATTGTATTGACAAGAATGGGTGTTAAGATTGCCGATAATGAGTCTAATATGTTTTTGGTTACCGTTGTTCCGTTTGTACATAACGGCAAGATAATAGGTTCGATATTCGGCTTGATTAATTTAAACAACAACAGCTATTTACCGGAAACAATTTATAATGAATATCATTTAAACACAGCTGTTTTTGCCTCCGTGTTTAACAGACAGGTATGCCTTTCAACCTTAAAAATTCCCGGAAATGTTTTTGGAATAGGCTCAAAACTTCCAGATTATATATATGGCAAAATTCTTAAGGGAAAAAATTTTATCAAAGAAATAAATTATAACGGGAAAGATATTTTTGCCGCATTTCATCCTATAAAAAATATTGACGGACGCGTTATAGGGTCTATCGCTGTTTTTATTTCAAACAAAGAATACCTGTCAATTTTTCGAAAAACCGCCATTTATGCGGGAATGATTATTATTATAGGTTTAATTATATCCTTCATTATCTCTTATTTTGCTTCGAAAGATACTTTGAATCCAATATTTGCTATAACTAAGGCCATAAAAAATTTTACTCAAGGGGATTTAGATACAAAACTTATTATAGAAACAAATGATGAATTCGAAAGTATTGGCAATGGTTTTACCGAAATGGCCGAAACCGTTAAGGATAGGGAAGAAAGGATGCAAAAATACAATATCTTTTCTAATTTTTTAGTTGGTTCGTTAGATTTCGATAAGATAATATCTTCCGCTTTGGATATTTTGGAGGAGTTATTAAATCTTTCATCGGGTATTATATATATTTATGAAAAGAATAGCCGGTTAAGTCAAGATGATGGCGAAAATAAAACTACTTTGTCCAGCCAAAGCGATGATATCGGTTTATACACCGATAATTCGGGGGGCTTTTTAATCCCATGGAAATTTTACGGTATAAGGAAATTTGTTGTTAATAAAATAAAGGCAGATGAGGGGATACCCGGGCATTGTCTTTCAAAAAAGAAAACTATATGGTTTCACAATATTCCGGAAAATGCAGTTGTTTTAAAAGATGAACTTCTGGAAAATAAAGGAGCGGGAAAAACGATAGATTATGGTTTTTGCGAGGTATTTCCAAAGGATATTGCATGGTTTCCTCTTTATGTGGGCGATGTAAATATTGGCGTTTTAACCGTTTCAAGTATTCACGGTTTTAATAAGGAAGATATAACATTTTTAGAACATGCCGCAAAAGAGCTTTCTGTAGCTTTGGATAATGCAAGATTACATGAGAAACTTAATGAACTTAGCATAACAGATGAACTTACAGGACTATACAACAGAAGAAAACTAAACGAAGCGCTGGAAGCAGAATTTGATAAAGCCAAAAGATATAATAATAATCTATCGATATTAATCATAGATATCGATCACTTTAAGTCTATCAATGATTTTTATGGACATAAGGTTGGGGACATTGTTTTAGGCAAAATAGGAAGTCTTTTAAGTAAAAATACACGGAATATCGATATTGCCACAAGGTACGGGGGAGAGGAGTTTGTGATAATCTTACCTCAAATAGATTTTAAAAATGCGATAGAAGCGGCTAAAAAGATAAAAAAGATAATACAGGATTTCAAATTTACTCCGATAGAAAAAGAGATCACGGTTTCAGTAGGTGTCGCTTCATTGCCCGATGTGGATATTAAGAGCGTTGACGACCTGTTAAAAATAGCGGATGATTTTCTTTATGAGGCAAAAAATAGGGGGAGAAACAGAATTATAGGTTCGTTTGGCGGTGAGAAAGTTGAAATCAATTAATTGTCGTCTCATTTAATGAAACAACATTGAACCTCCCACCACAATCAGGGTAATACCTAAAACAATAATAAGCGTTTCTTTTTTACTTTTAATTGCTAATCTTGCAAACAATATTCCCGAAGGAATTGCAATAAACCCTATATAAAATGCGTCAAATAAATTTATATGATTTAAAATAATATAACCGATAGCGCCGCTTAATGCGGCAATGATCATAACAAAGGTTGATGTTCCGATAGAGTCTTTTATTGACATTCCTAATACTATAACATATACAAGTATATATAATATACCGCCGCTCGTACCAAGAAGACCTGCAAGAATTCCTATTATAAAACCAAAAATAAGTATGATTATAAAATTTATAAAAGAATTCTCAAAATTGAAAGCCCTTTTTTCTTTATATTTTCCTTTTGATTTTAGGAAAAAAGCGCCCATGCATAGCATAAATATAGCAAATATTATTTCTAAAAGTCTCTGCGGCATAATAACCGAAATATATGCGCCAAGTTGCGCGCCTATAACTGCGCCTATTATTGTAGGTATGCCAATTCGATAATTAACTTTATTTTTAAAGGCATATGTTGCTGTTACCGAAAACGAGACTATAACATCAGTTAAAAGGCTTGTACCTATTGCTATTGAAATAGGCTCATTAAATATAAAGGAAAGCACGGGAACAACTATTATAACGCCGGACGCTCCAATAAGACCGGTCGCTGCGCCTACGGTTATTCCTGTTATAAAAAGTACAACGAGGCTTAAAATATCCATTCAGCAATTAGATAGTTTTTTAACTTAATCGAAAATTATTTTATTTTTAATTAAAAATTAAAATTGCATAAATATCTCGGATTTGTTTGCCTTTTCAATTAAAAACCATGTGGCTCCAACTATACCGTCAATTTCAGGTAGCAACATTTCATCGGTTATAGAAAATTTAGCGGCGGCGCTAGAGCAAATATAAAAATGAATTCCTTCGTTACGCTTTAATTCTTGAATTATTGAATATAAATTATCTTTAAGTCCGATTCTTTTTAAACCTTCCTTTAATTCATTAAGCATATTTTTATGGATTAAATAATTTTCGGCAGTTTTTATGCCTTCTTTTGTCATAAGCCTTGCGGCAAACCCGACAAATAAAACATTTATCTCATCATAAATAGCGGTTCCTAAATATATGAAATCAAACGGTGTTAATATTGCATCAAATGCATCGTTAGATATAATAATAGACATCTTTTGCATTGTCCCCCCCATATCATTAATTATTAAAAATAGTTATATTTATTATTTTTTATTTGTTAAATGTTTCTTCTAATTCTTCTATGGTTACCTCCCCTACTTCCGCTGTTTTCTCTTTAAGTATCACAAATATAATACCCCCTAATATTAAAATAGCTGAAATGAAAAAATTTAATGATATTTTTTCATTTAAAAATATTATGCCTAAAATCGCAGCTATTACAGGGGTTAACAATTGAACAGATGATGATAGAACACGAGATAATTTTATTACTACTTTATACCATATTATATAAAAAACTGCCGAAAATATTGCCCCCGATAAGACGCCTAAAGTTATCGGCTTTAAATAAATATAGGGCGTTTTAATATATTGCTCATTAATAAATCCATTTTTAAAGAACGCAAATATTATTATAAAAGGAATCAAATAAATTAAAGAAAATATGAAATTTGATGCGGTTCTTAATAAATATTGTTTTTCAAATTTGCCTTTTAACGTATAAATTCCCCAACCTATTCCAGAAATAATCATCATAATAGCCCCAAAGTATCCAATAAAATTTTTTGGAACGGATAAGCCTTTATATACGAGTAAAATAAAACCTCCCATTGAAATGACAACACCTAACCATTGAAACAAAAAAAGTTTTTCTTTATGAATTAATATTGCATCTCCTATTATTGTGAATTGGACTGCAGAAAAAACTAAAAGCGCTCCAACGGCAACACTCACCTCAATATAGCCGATAGAAAAACAAAATGCGTATATAAATAATGCAAATGCGGATAAATAATTAGGCTTTGGAAGTTTAATTTTTTTATAAGAAATTATTAAAAAAAGCATTAATGCCCCGCTTCCGAGACGCAGCAAACTATAAAGTAGAGGGCTTATTACATTATTATTCAGAGCGGCTCTCGCAAGCAAGCTGTTTACCGCAAATCCAAAAATTGTAAAAAAGGTCAAAAAGGCAATCCATATATAATTTAATTTATTTGATTTTTTCATAAATAATGAAAATAATAAAAAATGTTTAATTCTTAAATTTAAGAATTCATAATATACCAACTGGTCTGTATTTTATTATATATAAAAAAATTTGTCAAATAAGTAAACTTGTTAAAATTACTTGACTAACAACAGTTAAGCATCCACATTAATTTTGACAAGTTTACTTAATAAAATAGACACGCTAAATATTGCAATAAACAAAACAACCATAATTCCGCCTATAAGTGAAAAAGATAACTTGCCTATTAATTCAAAAATACAGGCATATTTAAAGCAAAAGACTTCCGCGGCGCGTGGAAGAGGCGAAAGAAAGTGAACGTGAAAGTAAAGGAGGAAAATTTGATGATATAAACATTAGGCACGCTACATCTGCCGCTTAAAAACCTCAAGAAATAAGCGCTTTTGAAATAAGCGCTTATTTCCATACCTTTATCGTATAAAGATCTTCGCTTGTTTCTTCCGTCAAAAATTTGTAACCCGCGTCTTTTAATTTGGGATATAAATGCACCGGCTTTCTTTCGTGGATTATATATAAGGATTCATCACCTTTAAGATTTTCTAAGATTTCGAATATCCTAAGAAGCGGCTGGGGAGGTTCAAGTCCTCTCACATCTATCTGAGTATTCTTTTGATGGGCTAAATTTTTAAGATCTTCATCGGTGAAATTATTTTCATCCGCTTCTTCCGAAATTTTATTAGTTATATTGCCGGTTTTATCCCTAAAAAATATAATTTGAAACCCTTCGTTTGTTCGGTTAGTTATATGTTCAAAGCCCTTATTTTTCAAAACGGAGTATAACGGAAACGGCTCAAAGCTGTTTGTTAAATATAAGGCTTCATCCCCTTTTAAATCGTTAACCGCCTTCATAATTTTTTGAAACGGATCTGCGCCGTTTTTAATATCATCTCTAACATCCAAATTAATATGTTTTAACGCATCTATATTTTTCATAACAAATTCTCCTTATTCTTCTTCTTATTTTTATTAAATTGTTTCTAAACTTATTTATTTACTTAATAGTCCGCATTTTTTCCATTATAGACTCTTTTTCGGCTGCCGATAAATGCATATCTGCCATATTAAATAAAATATGATCTTCTTTGTCGATATGCTCAGATAAAAGGGAAATAAACGAGTTTCCAAGGGATACAATAACTTTATAATCGTTACTGCTTTGATAATTAGATATGGCGGTTTTAAAGTCGCCAGAAAGTTCTCTGCTGTGTTTATGTTCAATAAGCATAACATGGATGGGACCTGTTTCTATGCCTATATAATTTCCCAAAACAGGAAACAATGCTTCCTCCTCCTTTTTAAAATGAATTTCTAAATCCTTATCAATGAAGTCGGTTATCTCATGAAGCTGATTTATAAGGTTTTTTCTCAGATTATCGGAGGAACTCCCCTCAATTTTTTTTAAATACCCCTCAAGATTACTTAAAACTCCTTTAACAACTTCATGATCGCTTCTTAAAGACATAATCGGGTCAAGGTTTGTATCCATATCGCAACTCCTACGTTTTTATTTGTTATAGTTAATGTTATATAATTTATTTTATATAATACATATCATTTTAAGATTTTATCATATATTTAGTTTGATGCAGTGATATTTATCACAAAAATGTAAAAAAAATATGTTAAAATATAAATGAAAAAATTATAAATTATAATTAAGGAAAAGGAGGAAATAACATGGCTGAGGTGCAGGGTTGCGAACTTCCGGAGGATTTATATTACGATGTAGAAAAGGACACATGGGCAAAGCTGTTAGACAATAATATAATTATGCTTGGAATGACTGATGTAGCTCAAACCCAAGCAGGTAAGATTTTGCATGTAACCTTTAAAAAAATAGGTAGCATTGTTCAAAGAAGGGGTAATACTGCAACAATCGAAAGCGGCAAATGGGTTGGTCCTATTCCGTCCCCCGTTGCAGGTGAAATAGTCGAGGTTAACGAAGCTCTGTTAAAAGATCCGCTCCTTTTAAATATATCTCCTTATAAAGACGCATGGGTTAGTAAGGTTAAAGCATCTGACCTGAGCGAATTAAATAATCTTTTAACCGGCAAAGAAGCAGTGGAAAAATACAGGGAAAAAATAATAAAGGAACAGATTCAATGTATGAGGTGTTCGAGCCAATAATAGCAATAAAGTAATAGTTAATAATAAAGTAAAATAAAAAATAATTGGCCGAGATTTATACATGTGTGTCGATGTATACAATATATAATATATATAATTTATATAATTAACAATTAATTATGACTGAGGAAACCAATAAAAAAGAGATAAAACATAATGTAATACTTCTTGTCTCTAAGTGGTGCGAGGAGTGTATTCCCGCTGATAATACATGGAAGAGGTTATACGAGGAACGCAAGGACTTTAATTATAGGTCTTTAGATGTTTCCGAACCGGAGGGAAGACGCCTTTCAATTGAACTTTATATAAGAAGCGTTCCTTCTACTATTATCGATGGAAAACTTTCCTATGTCGGAATTCCTACTAAAGAGGACGCTAATGAATTGCTCAATTTGGCTTAGTTTACCAAAATAAAAAATAAAAATCTTCAATTACTTAACCGCAATCGGAGTATCCGCAATCAAGACATACCGTGCAGCCTTCCGCATGTTTTAAATTAGAACCGCCGCACATTGGGCAGGCGCCTCTTCCTTGAATTTTGCGGGCATTGTCGTCATGTCCGTTCTCTTCATGTGTATGCCGGACAGAATTGGTATTGCTCTTTTCAGTGTTCATAGGATTCAGGCTTTGTTTATATATTTCAGACAGGCTTCTTTCAAGAGCCTTTCCTATGGCATCCGCGCATGAATATATTATGTTGTTGCCGAAGCCGTATGGTATATTGCACCTAATTCCTTTTAATTGGCTTATTATTTCTTCCGTGCTTATCCCGGATCTTAAAGCCAAACTAACCATTCTGCCGGTAGATTCTGTTTGAGATTGAGCGCATCCTCCGGATTTTCCGATAGAATTAAATATTTCAAAGGGTTTCCCTTTTTCGTCGTAATTTATTGTTACATATAAAGGGCCGCAGCCTGTGGTAGTTTTAATAGTAACGCCGTGTATTACATCCGGCCTTTTCCTCGGCTCGATTCTTTTTTCGGACGCTTTTTCTTTGTCTTTTTCTCTGTTTAGATTATTATTAAGATTGTTTTTATTCTCGACAACAGGCTTAATAATATCTTTAACATCCACAGGTTCCGGCACCGAAGAGCCGCAAACGGGACATATATATTGTTTGTTGCCCGTTGAAGTACTTGTTGTTAAAACTTGTTCCCTCGAGCCGTCTCTGTAAACGGTAATACCTTTTAAATTAAGGTTATATGCCAGCATATATACTTCTTCAATATCTTCTTTTTTTGCAGAATTAGGAAAATTTACGGTTTTACTAACGGCATTATCTGTATATTTTTGAAATGCTGCTTGTGTCATAACATGCCATTTTGGCATAATATCGTGCGAAGTTATAAATGTTTGACTCAAATATTCATAAGTTTCAAGTGTTAGCAAGTTTGCAGGCAAATCTTTATATGAATGTCCCATATTACCGTTCTTTGCTATAAAATTTATTAAGTTTTCTGAATAAACGCCGAGCTTTTCCAATGTGCTTTTAAAATTTTTATCGATTTCTATTAATGTTTGATTATCTAAAACATGCCTTTCGTAAGCTAATGCAAATAGGGGCTCTATTCCGCTGGATGCCCCTGCAATTATGCTGATTGTGCCGGTTGGGGCAATGGTTGTGGTTGTACCGTTTCTCATAGTCTTGTATCCTTTTTCTTTCCAAATAGAGTCGTCAAAATTAGGAAAACTGCCCCTAATAATGCCTAATTCTTCCGATTTTAATTTGGATTCGTTATCGATAAAACCCATTATTTTTTCAGCTACCTTAAGCGCTAATTCGCTATTATACGGTATTCCCAATTTTATAAGAGTATCGGCATATCCCATAATACCCAACCCTATTTTCCTATTTGCAAGTGTCATCTGCCGTATTTTTTCAATTGGATAATGGTTTTTGTCTATTACATTGTCTAAAAAATGAACAGCCATATGCACGGTTTTTATAAGTGCTTCAAAGTCGATAAAATTCAAATAATAAGGCAAAATATCATCAGATTTTTCATTAAGTTTTTTTAGGCTGTCTTTTATGTTAAATTTATCTTTTTTATCTTTGTTTTCTTTTATAAATTTTCCTAAATTAATAGACCCTAAATTACAGGATTCGTAAGCCACAAGAGGCTGTTCTCCACACGGATTAGTGGCCTCTATTTTGCCGGCTTTAGGGATAGGGTTAAGTTTGTTTATCCTATCTATAAAGATAATTCCCGGTTCTCCGCTTGACCATGCGCTTTCGATAATTAAATCAAAAACATCCTTTGCATTAAGGTATTTTACGGTTTCGTTGTTTCTTGGATTTATTAAAGGATAATCTTCGTTTTTAACGGCATGGCTCATAAAGTCTTCCGTTATAGCAACGGAAATGTTAAAATTGTTAAGTTTTGAGGTATCTTTTTTGGATGTTATAAAGTCTAATATATCCGGGTGGTCTATCCTTAAAATACCCATGTTGGCGCCCCTTCTGGTTCCGCCCTGTTTTATCGCTTCAGTGGCGCTGTTAAATACCTGCATAAATGAAACGGGACCGCTTGACACGCCCTTTGTGGAATGAACAGTATCATTTTTGGGTCTTAAATTAGAAAAAGAAAAACCTGTTCCGCCACCGCTCTGGTGTATTAGCGCTGTATTTTTTATTGTCTCGAAGATTGATTCCATAGAATCTTCGATTGGAAGAACAAAACAGGCGGAAAGCTGCTGCAACGGTCTTCCCGCATTCATTAGAGTAGGAGAGTTAGGCAGAAAGCGAAGGCTTGACATCTCTTCAAAAAACCCCTCCTCTGTTTTTTTAACCTCTTCTTTGCTTTTGCCGTAATTTAAATCGGCTTCGGAGATGTTTTTTGCCACTCTTTCAAACATTTCCGATATTGTTTCGATAATTTCACCCTTTTCATCTTTAGCCAGGTATCTCTTTTTTAGAACCGTTATACCGTTTTCGGAAAAGTTTTTTATAAGCGGATCATTTTTGTCTTTCATCTATACCACCTCCTGCTTAATACTTATTAATGATATTTAATTTTAGGATTTTTTGTAATTAACAATATGTAGATATTTTTTTTATTTCTATACAATATATTGTAATTTATTTTTTGTCAATATTTTTTTTAGGTACCGTTTTTAATTGTAAATCATTGGAAAAAGTTTTATAATTTTAAGAAGTAATTAATAAATAATCAATAATAATAAATATATAAAAATTACAGGAAGTCCAAGGAGGATATAATTAAATAAAATAATGCATAACATAAATTACCTGAGTAGTATGGGTATTTTAGCCCATATTCTAAACACAAACATCGTTGTGAAATTAGTCCTTTTAATCCTGCTTTTTTTCTCATTAGCATCGTGGGCTATTATTTTTTATAAATTAAATTACCTTAATAAAGCTAAAAAGGAAGATAAGGAGTTTATTGATTTATTCTGGGAATCAAAAAAATTGGATTATGTTTATACGGCTACCAAAAATTTTAATTATAGTCCAATGGCTTCTATGTTTAATGTTACGTACAAAGAACTTATAAACATTAAAAAAAAATCAGAGGAAAAGGATAAGTTATTCAGTAAAGAAAATAATGAAGAAAATAAAGCTTATGTAGAAAGGGCTTTAAAAAAATCACAACTATCATCCATTGCAAAACTTGAGGTTTCCCTTCCATTTTTGGCGACGGTTGGTTCGACAGCCCCTTTTATTGGCCTTTTTGGGACGGTTTGGGGGATAATGACATCATTCGAAAGTATTGAAAGGGCTGGAACTGCCGGTTTAGCGATTGTTGCTCCCGGCATCGCTGATTCCCTCATAGCAACGGCAGCGGGTCTTTTTGCGGCAATTCCTGCCGTTATTGCATATAACTATTACTCCAATAAGGTAAGAGTAATAGCCAATGAGACAATCGATTTTGCATATGAATTTATGACAATAATCGAAAGACAGATTTTATAATAAATAATTATGTTTACATCTTTTGACAATAGAGACGACAAAAAAGGTTTTTCTTCCGGCTATAAACTTATGTCGGATATAAACATCACCCCATTTGTCGATGTAATGCTTGTTCTTCTTGTTATCTTTATGGTAACCGCGCCTATACTGGTTCATGGAATAAAGGTTCATTTGCCGGCGGCAAAGGCGCGGGCATTAAAAGCCCCGGAGAAAACAATAGTTGTTTCGGTTACTTCAAGCAGAGAGGTTTATATAAACCATTTGAGAGTGAGTTTTCCTCTTTTAATCCAAAAGTTGAGAGTTTTATACAAAAACAGGAGAGATAAACAGATATTTCTCAAGGCAAGTTCTTCTTTGCCCTATGGCTATATAATAAGGGTTATGGCTGCAATAAAGGATGCGGGTATAACAAAAATCGGTATGGTAACGGCAAGTTTTAAACATATTAAGTAATTTGTTTTGAAAATTATTACTTTTATTTTTAGTAAGTTAAAATGTTTAATGAAAATCAAAGCGGAATTGGAAGATATTATATATATTCAGTCTTATTCCATGTAGTTTTAATAGGTTTAATAATTTATTTAGGGGTAAAGTATAAACCTGAAATAGAGTCTATCGGTTCAAAGGTGGTTGTCAGCATAGTAAGCAGGGTTCCGGGACCGCCTGCCTCCGTTAAAGCGATATTAAAGCCGCCTGCGCCAAAGGTTAAGAAAAAAATTATAAGCAAGCCCGCCGCTGTGAGAAAACCGGTGCCTCTGCCGGTTACCAAAAGGACAACCGCTATGGTTTATCCAAAGAAGGTTCTGCCAAAGCCCCAGCCGGTTAAAAGACCTATTAAGGCGCCGGCTCCGTCTGTTCCAAGAGTTAATCCTAATATATATACAAATTTAAACAATATGGTTAGCCTTAATAACGCGTATAGTAAAATTAAGGAGTCTTTGATTAGAGGAAATATTCATAAGTTTCAGGGTTATGTTAATAAAATAGTGTCAATTATTATGTCCCATTTTAATATCTCTCTTTCCAAGTATTTGCACTACAAATCTGTGGTTGCCATTCAAATAACAAATTCCGGCAGGATTTACGGTATTAGGCTTGTCAAGTCTTCAGGCAACTCCTTTTTTGATTCCCAATCGTTGGAAGCGGTAAAATTATCAAGCCCGTTACCGCCGCCTCCTAAAGGTTTTATGAGTTTTATAAACTCAAAGAACGCCGGCGAAGGAGCTTTAGTAGTTTTTAACCCGAAAGAAATTCTAAAAAATAAGTAGTATATATAGTAATTATAGTATAGGAGTAATAAATAATATAAAATATAAAATATAAAATATAAATGGAGGAATAAAATAGCTAAAAATGTTTAAATTTAAACTCAACTACTTTCACGGGTATAAGGTTTTTTGCATAGGATTAATATCTTTATTGATTTTATTTTCTTTATTTTTATTTCCGGTAAATTCTTACGCAAAGGTATATATAAATATTTATGCTGCAAGAATCAAAAAAATCAGGGTTGCCGTTCCCAACTTTAAAAATATTTCAAGGTACGGTCAACATCAAAAGATTGCAAAAAGCGCTGCTCGCATAATTAGACACGACCTTTCTGTTATCGGGTATTTTCATATGGTTAATCCGCTTTCATACCTTGAAAATGCGCAACACGCGCCTATAAGCGTTAAGAAAATAGATTTTACAAACTGGGGCGTGTTAAATGCGCAATATCTGATAAACGGCGAATATAAAGCGGAAAATGGCATTATAAAAATTAAAGCAAATCTTATAAGCATTTATTCCCAAAAATTACTTTTTACCGAGAAATTAGAAGGACATGATAAAGAGTACAGATATTTAGCAAATAAGTTCGCAGACGGTATATTGAAATTTTTAACGGGGATTAAAGGACCGTTTACGACAAAAGTATTTTTTGTCGGGGAAAAAGGCGGGGCAAAAAATATTTTTATGATGGATTTTGGCGGACACAGGGTTAAAAGAATTACCAATAACTCGTCAATTAATATATTTCCGTACCCGTCTCCAAACGGCAATAAGGTTGCCTATATCTCTTTTAAAGACGGAAATACCGCTATCTTTATTAAAAATATAAATACCGGCAGAACCGTAAAGCTTAATCTTCCTGGACCCGCTGATTATGTCTGTTGGTCGCCAAAAGGAAATAAATTGGCTGTTGCTCTCACTCCAGATCATTACAATACCGAAATATACACAATAAATATAAATGGTGGAAATTTAAAGCAGTTGACATTTACAAACGGCATTAATACATCCCCGTCATTTTCTCCTGACGGAAATAGAATTGCCTTCGTGTCGAATCGCGGAGGAAGTCCCCAAATTTATATAATGAATTCTGACGGAAGCAATCAACGCAGAATTACTTATAATAATAGTTATTACAATACAAGCTCTGCATGGTCTCCGAATGGAAAAAAGATAGCTTTCGCCTCATTTGTAAATGGCGCGCTTCAAATTTGTATTATGAATACCAATGGAACGGATGAAAGGCAGATTACCGACACGCCTTATAGCGCCCAGCATCCTTCATGGACGAGGGATTCAAGAATAATTACATTTGACACGGAGATTGCAGGAAGGCAGGAATTATTTATGATAGACGTAAATGAAAGCGGCATGATGAGGTTAATGCCCCATATATTTCCCGAAATGCAGAACTATTACAGCCCTGAGTGGTCGTTAAAATCGTCTTATTGAAAAGTATAAAGTTATGTGTTAATCTTTAAAGGGTGATACTTAAATTAGATTGCAGTTAAAGTTAATTATAAAATTTTTAATCTTTTAATAGGGGTTGTTATCGTCATGAAAAATAAAAAATATTTTAAAGTTTTTATTTTGCTTTTTGCTTTTTTATTTTTTACATCAGTTTTTTTATCCGGATGCGCCGAAATGGAACCAGATACTATACATCATTTAAAGGTGCAGGTTAAAAAACTAAATAAAAGAACCGGCAAATTATCTCAAAGCAATGCTTATTTAGAGCAAAAGCTTCATGGCATTCAAGTAAATATCGCAAATCAAGGGGTAAAGATATCGAGTATAAATTCAAAATTAAGGGATATTTATGGAAAATATGAGGAAGAATCCCACAATATTCATATGCTTCAAAAAAGGTTTAGACAGTATCGTTTAATTGTTAATAAAGAACTCATTAAATTGCTAAAGGCAGTTAAAATAAAACCATCTTTAAAAAAGATAAAAAAGGTTATTTCAACCAAAAAGAAGATTATAAAAATAAGCCCCGAACTTAAAGGCTTTAACAAGGGTATGGATTTATATAAAAAGAAAGATTATGCTAAAGCCGTCGTAGCGTTTAGCAAATCCATAAATAAATATCCGCAGTCAAAAGATACCCCAGATGCTTTATTTTATAAAGCTGCATCAAACTTCAACCTTAAAAAATATCCTGTGTCTATACTGGAATTTCATAAATTTTCCGAACTGTATCCAAAAAATCCACATGCTTCTATGGCAATATATTTACAGGGATTGGGATTTTTAAAGCTTTCCGATAAGTCAGACGCATCGATTTTATTTCGTAGGGTCATTTTAAAATATCATGGGACGGAGGCTGCAAAACTTTCGGCGAAAGAGCTTAAAAAGCTTTCAAAATGAAAGGTATGAGCTATTCCAAAAATATTATTAATCTGGCATTTGAGTCAAGTTGCGACGATTTTTCCTGCGCGGTACTTTTAAAAGACAATGAAGGTATAAAAATCCTTTCAAATATAATATATTCGCAAGACTTTGTGCATGGTATTTATGGCGGAGTTGTTCCTGAACTTGCTTCAAGGAATCATATAAAGGCATCCCTGCCTGCCCTGAAGTTTGCCCTGTCAAAGGCTAATATCGGCTTAAAAGATGTCGACTTAATATCCGCAACGGCTGGTCCCGGACTTGTCGGTTCGTTATTAATAGGGCTTATGGAGGCAAAAACAATATCATTTGCGTTAAATATCCCGTTAGTCAAAATAAACCATATCGAGGGGCACATATTTAGCCCCTTTTTAGAAAATAAAGAGGAATTTCCGTTTATTGCATTAGTTATTTCTGGAGGACATACTCACATATATTTGGTAAAATCACACAGCGATATAAAACTTATCGGAAAGACAAGAGATGATGCCTGCGGAGAATTATTTGACAAGGTTTCTAATTACCTTGGCTTTGGTTATCCCGGTGGCAGGGTTATAGACGAGCTTGCCGAAAAGGGTAATAAAAACGCGTTTAAATTTCCTTTGCCAATGGCGCATAGCCATACTTTAGACATGAGTTTTAGCGGACTTAAAACAGCTGTCATTTCTACTATAAATAATCTGGGCGGTTTCGGTAAAATTAAAGAAAATATTGTTTTTGATATTTTCGCTTCCGTTAGAGAAGCTGTGGTTAAGATTCTTTATAAAAAAACCTTAGATGCCGTAGATATTTACGGAATAAATACGGTGGTAGTTTCCGGCGGGGTTTCTGCTAATTCGAGGATCAGGTCTCTTTTTACGGAACATGCGAAAAACCCGTGTTTAAAGGTGATTTTTCCTTCTATTTCGCTTTCCACCGACAACGCTGCAATGATTGGTTATGCCGGATATTTTAAGTCTTCCATAGATCCGATTAAAAATAAAGAAGAATTTTTAAATATTAACGCCGATTCCTCATGGGAGTTATAAGTCATAATGGAAAAATTACCTAAAAACTCTAAAAACCCTAAAAGCCGCAAAGTAATTTACGGACAAAATTTTTTAAATAATAAAGCCGTTGCCCATAATATTATAGATTCATGTAATTTTTCCATTAATGACAATGTTCTTGAAATAGGTCCGGGGGAAGGGATATTAACCAAATTAATTATCGGCAATACAAAAACCTTTACTATACTTGAAATAGATTCATTTTATTATAATTTTATAAAAGGAAAATTTAATTTAAATAAATTTAGCGGAATTAATATCTTAAACGAAGACGCCCTTAAATTTGATTATACAGGTTTAAGCCGCAGCCTTTGTTCTAAAATTAGGGTCATTTCAAACCTTCCTTATGAGATTTCAAGCCCTATTATGGAAAAATTTATAAAGGAAAAGAATGCTTTTTCGGATTTAACGCTTATGTTTCAAAAGGAGTTTGCCAGGAGGCTTTATGCAAAAGAAAATGACTCGGAAAGAGGGGCTTTAAGCGTTATTGCGGACATAAATTTTGAAATTATCAAGCTTTTGGAAGTGGACAAATCGGATTTTAATCCTGTGCCAAAGGTTGATTCAATGGTTTTAAGGATAATCCCTAAACATCAAGCGGATGATAATTATATTTGGGCGGTAAATTCTTCATTTTTTAGCTATTTTGTGCATCAAATTTTTAAATTAAGAAGAAAAAAACTTAAAAACTCCATATATGCATCATTTTTTGGGGTGCCTCCCGACATAAAGGAGGAAATATTTGCGGAAGTAAATATCGATTTAAACAAAAGACCTCAGGAATTAACGACAGCCGAGTTTGTAAAAGCGGCAAAAAAATACGACGACTATTTGAAAATAGCTGAACAACGGTATAATAATATTAACGGTTAACAGTTAAGTCAGGCAGGGTAAATTTATGAAAAAGGTGGTTATCGCTCTTGATTTAGGCACAACAGGCAACAGAGCTATTGCCTTTGACAAGGATGCAGGTGTTGTCGCAGGGTCTTATTATGAATTTCCCCAAATCCACCCCAAGCCGGCATGGGTTGAACAGGATCCGTACGATATTTTAAATTCCGCCATAAAAGCTCTTAAAGAAACCGTTGAAAAATGTAATTCGTATGAGATAACCTCTATGGGAATTACAAACCAGAGAGAAACAGTTATATTGTGGAACAAAAAGACAGGGAAACCTGTTTATAATGCCATAGTTTGGCAGTGTAGAAGGACAGCAAAGGATTGCGAGGATTTAAAGGAATTTAGCAGTGTTATAAAAGAAAAAACAGGTTTATTTTTGGATCCGTATTTTTCTGCGACAAAAATTAAGTGGATAATAGATAATGTTAAAGGCGTGAAAAGTTTGATAGATAAAGGGGAAATAGCTTTTGGAACGGTTGATAGCTGGATTTTGTGGAATTTAACAGGCAGGAAAATTCACGCCACAGATGCTTCAAATGCCTCGAGAACCCTTTTATATAACATAAATTCATTAAGATACGATGATGAACTTCTTAAAGTTTTAAATATTCCCAAGTCTATTCTTCCGGAGGTTTACGACAGTAATCACAATTTTGGTTATACGGACAAGGCGGTTATAGGCAAATCTATTCCTATAACCGGAATTTTGGGCGACCAGCAGGCCTCCCTTTTTGCTCATGGCGGTTTTGAAACAGGCATAATAAAAAACACGTACGGAACGGGGCTTTTTGCAATGATAGAAACAGGAAACAAGATTTATAATTCCGATAAGTTAGTTGCAACGATCGCATGGAAATTAGACAGCCTGCCATATTATGCGCTGGAAGGCAGCATTTTTACCGGCGGTTCAATTATACGGTATATTCAAGATAATTTGAATCTTATAAGTTCCGCCCAAGAATCTTCTAATGTATCAAAAAGCTTAGATTCTAACGATGGCGTATATTTTGTCCCGGCGTTAACCGGCCTTGGCGCGCCGTTTTGGGATCCGGATGCGAGAGGATTAATTATCGGTTTGACAGGGGCTGCCGCTAAAAGCCATATTGTCAGGGCGGCATTAGAATCATTGGCTTATCAAACAAAAGATGTTATTTTGGAATTTAAAAACTCTTTAAAAAAAGATTTAGATTTACCTGCATATAAATTAAGAGTCGATGGAAAAGCAAGTGAAAATGAATTTTTAATGCAGTTTCAGTCCGATATTTTAAATATGACAGTCGAGAAAACCGTCTTTACGGAGATGACTGCCTTTGGAATTGCAGGACTTAGCGCAATAACGACCGGTTTTTGGACAATTAATGAATTTTACAATCTTAAAAAGATTGAAAAGGTATATAATCCGAAAATGGACGATAAAACGAGAAACGGCTATTATAACAGATGGAAAAAGGCCGTGTTAAAATCTTTTAAATGGGCATAATTTATTATCCAAATCCATAATAAATAGACAAGCAGTGTTCAATGTGATATAATTTAGTTTTAAGTTGAAGGTTTGTCCCATTAAAAAAATAAATTAAATAAGAAGTTAAATAAGGAGGTAAAATGCGTAAAATCACTATCTTAACTGTAATTTTAATATTATCCTTGGTTGTATTTTCAAAAGATTCTTGGGCAGCCAAAATGTCGGGTCATGCCAACATCCATAGCGCTAAATTTCAATACGAAAAAGGCCTTGGCGCAATGAAAGGAGGCTATTACTATACCGCACTTCAACATTTTCAAAAGGCTATCCTTGTTAAACCGCACTTTGCATTGGCATGGGCGAAAATGGGTGTGGCTTTATATAAACTTGGGTTTCCGTCTCTTGCAATTGCAAGTCTTCAGAAGGCATTGAAATATAACCCAAATATCAAATGGGCAAAGATTAAATTAAAAGAATATCTTGCTTATCCGAAAAGATGACTATAATTAAAAATTAAATGGTTTTTGATAAAGTTGAAGCCGGGTGTAAACCCGAATGTTCCTATAATGGTTTCGATACATTTGCAAAGTCTTCCTTGTTTGAAAATATTATTAAGGAAAAGGTCTTAAGTCTTAATATAGCTTTTGTATGTTTTTACGGGTCAAGAAATTATAATCTTGAAACAGACAAAAGCGATTATGATTTTTTTATAGTTTATTATCCAACCTTTGATAATTTTTACAACAACAGGTTTGAAAGATTTTCGGTTATAGAAAAAGATTACGACTATTTTATAACCCCTATTCACGAATACATTCGCCATGCAATGAAAGGTAATATAAAGTTTATAGAGCCTATCATTTGCGGGACGGTTTTTTTTATAAAAGAACATAGAGCTATAAAAATTGAAAACCATGGGTTATTTGAAAAATTAAAAAAATTTATCCCGATTAACTATAAAAAAAATTTTAGCGCTATGATGGGAATTGTAAATAATAAAAAATTAAATATCGCTAAAGGATCTTACACATCGAACACATTAAAATACAAAGAGACCCACGGGTATGACATTAAAGAGGCGATAAATTCTTTAAGAATTCTTTTTTTGCTCGAGAATTATATGCAAAGCGGACGGTTTTCTTTTATGGTTAAGGGAAACCCTGCTTATAAAGGGTTCGAAGATTATTTGCTCAAAATAAACGAAGGGAATATCTCAAAAGAGACCTACATAGAAATATTTGATAAAAAAGTAAGTGATGTTTTGAAATTAAAGAATAACATGGATATATCCCACGAAGAACAAAAGCCGGCTATTACAGAAACCGAAAATGAGATTAAGAATTGCGTTAAAAAGCTTTGCAGGGATAATATCTGTTTTGCAAAACAGGTATAATATGTTATATAATAGTAATAATTGATATGGGTATTTTGGCAAAAATATTTTTTACTATTTTAATTTATCTATTTGTTGAAATTTATGTCTTTGTGGAAGTGTCTATAAGGATAGGCTTTTTCCCTGCGGCTATTTTATTAATCTCTTTCAGCATAATAGGATATATGATTACAAAAAGAATAAAGGGCGTTTCTTTTCAAAAAGCCATGGCAGATTATTCCAAGGGTGAATCCCCATCCAAAAATTTAGTTAAAACAGCGGGGTTTTTTATATCAGGTGTGCTATTTCTTGTGCCGGGGTTTATTACCGATTTTATTGCAATACTTTTCTTAATCCCCTTTTTAAACTTTTATTTAGTATATCTAATACTTAGATATTTTAAAAATAAATTTGCCGGCTCTTTTACATATCAAAATGACGGCAATGATTTTGAAAACAAAACTTTCACCTTTATTTCATTGCCTTTTAAAAAGAATGGAAAATAATAAAATAATATATGTATAAAATTTTACTTAAATCAAAGATTCACAGGGTTAAAATAACCGATGCCAATCTCGAATACGAGGGTTCCATTTCCATAGACGAAGAGCTTATGGATAAAGCCAATATCTTGCCGTATGAGAAAGTTAGTATTTGGAATATAAACAACGGCAGCAGGTTTGAGACATATGCAATCCCCTCCGCAAAACATTCGGGGGATATTATCGTAAACGGAGCCGCTTCAAGATTGGTTCAGGTAAACGACATTATAATTATTGCAACCTTTGGGTTTTACGATGAAAAAGAGTTAAACGAGTTTAGACCCACATTGGTTTATGTTGATGAAAAAAATCATGTAAGCGATGTTGTAAAATAATCTTTCGTGATTAATTATATAAAATTATATAAAACTTGGGTAAAAATGGCGGTTATATCTTAAAAAATTCAGCATTATAAAAATAACGGATAAAGTAATAATTTATAAAATGGATTACTAAAGCAGCTTAAAACATTGATTAAAAAGAACATTGATTAAAAAGTATTTTGCCGATTATATTCTTATGTCTCCGATGGCTTCCCCGCCATTTCTTGAAAATGGCGAGTTAATCGTGGACGAAGTATCCGGTAAAATTTTATCCGTAAGAAAAAGCGATAAAAAAAATCACCCCGTTTCTAAAAACGCGGCTGATTTCCGAACCATCATTATCCCCGGTTTTATAAACTCTCATACCCATACCGACCTTACAATTAAACCAAAGGTAAGCGGCGAAGCCCAATACAGTAATAAA
>JAJZYP010000126.1 GCA_021798015.1 bacterium | reverse complement strand
AACCGCAAAGCCTTAAAAGTATTGATTTTAATGAATGTTTAATATTAAATAATAACTTGCATGGCATGCAAGAGGTCGTCGGTTCGACCCCGATCAGCTCCACCATTCAAAACCGCAGTAAATAAGCCTTTTCAGACTACCTTACTAAATTTTATATTGATTATAATTTGCATAAATTTTATAATTTTTATATGATTTTTGTCCCAAATTTGTCCCAAAGATTTATAGGTTAGGAGAATAAAAATGTCCGGAAACATAAGGCTTAGAGGCAAACATTACTACTACGACTTTATGATAGACGGCAAACGCTATAAAGGTTCTACCAAAACCGACGACAAAAAGCTTGCCGAACATATAGCGGATACGATTAAAGCAGATTTGCTCAGAAAAAAGCACGACTTGCCGACGAACATAAAATATCAAAAATCCTTGCGCTGGCATTAAAAAACTAAACGAATTATCCCGCCTTAAAACATTATCCGACGAAGACACCGAGAAGCTCATTAACAAAGCTACGAATAAACTTACAAAAGATTTAATATCGTTTTTGATTTATACTGGCTGTCGCAAAGGCGAGGCTTTAAACCTTAAATGGGACGACGTTGACTTAAAGGACGGAGTTATTGCGATTAAAGCGACCAAGACGCTATACGATAGTTTTAATAGTCTTTCCAATACCTCCTCCGCCCGCAACTATATAAAAATACGGACAATTTAAATTAATTGAATTTTAAAAACAAAAAAGGCTTGAAAAGCCCTTTGCTCTCCAAACCCTATAACGCTTTAACCTTTTAAAACGTTCCGTCATAATCTTCATAACTGATTATAACCTCTAATTATTTAATTTAATAATAGCATAGCCGCCCGTAAAGTCAGGAAAAAGAAACAGCCGCTTTATTATCTATGGAATTTAAACCTTATTTAATAAGCGGCGGTTTCATTATGCTTTATTTTAGTGCATTTTTAATCCATTTTACACATTTAATAAATTAAACAGGTGAAAATCCCCATTGTTTAAGTATTTTTTGACCCGTCTTGGATAATAATAGCTTTTCAAATTCCATATTAAGTTTTTTTCTTCTAGGACTTACAAAATGGAATGGAGATTTATTTATTATTGATATTGTAAATTCAGCTCTTGAATTGTATTGCTTAGATATAGGTATCATATTAACGCCTATACCTTCTCTTTTTAATCCTGCTAATTGTGAAGCATAAAGTATGCCAATATCTGTTTTATCATTTTTCAATAATGGTATAATTAACGCAGGATCTAATAGTTGAATGGCATGATCGACTATTTTGTTAAATACCCCATGATGTGTTTTATTCATGGCTCTAAACATATTCATCGTATAATGTCCTGCAGGACTAAAATTTGGCGATGCAACAGTCAAGCTAACATTTTTATTCGTTAATTTGCTAATTAGGTTAGATTTGTTAATTCCTTCCTGATTAGTATAAGGAGTGGCTGCAGCTAAGTAATCATACGCAAATACCTTGTATGAATTTATAGCTGCTATCTCCATTAAATCATCTTGATATTTTTCATTTGAACTTATATATATATCCGGCGGTACACCGCCTAATATTCCAACTCTAAATACACCCGATGCCGAAAACTCGTAATTAATTTTAACCCCGTGATGTTCATTCTCAAATATGTTGCCGATGATACGTAAAGGTTTTGCAACAGCATCTGATGCAAAAATCCTAATTAATGTATGAGCGTTAGCTTCAGGTATGTAAAAAAAAGTGGTAAATAAAATAAGAATAATTAAAAAAAATATTTTTTTCATTTTCCCTCCAAAAAAATATTTAAAATAGTTAATGATTGGTATTATAAATTATATTTAAATTCATTAATATAGCTTTACCAACCTATATTAAAATAAGCATACCCTTGTTCCTCTTTTTTTATTATGTAGAATATACCGCTTGGATAAGCAACTCCAGCAAAAGGAAACAATTCATTTTTCTTAACATGAAAAGCAACCAAAGCCGCGTGACATGCTAAAAATTTCACACCTAATTCGCTTAACCTTTTAATCTTACTATAATTTGCTGCATCATATTTTTTCATCAGATAATGTATTGCAGGACCTGGAGCTACGACAACTTCTTTTACATGCACATTGTGGCCTAATGCGGACATAAGATTATGTGTCAACTGTAGTGTAAAAAGCCCGTATTTTTTTGGATTATATGGGGCCTGCCAAACAGCTTTCAATGAGTGATGCTTAAAATATTGATAAGAATATCCGTTAACAGGATTGTTTTTTTTTGCAAATACCTGTTTAGGTATAAAATATAATGTTATCGATATCACAAACAACATTACAAACAAACTTAATTTTCTAATGTCCATCATAAACAGTACCTCCTTAAATTTAAAGTTAATTTAATTTAATTCTTAAGCAATTTTAATGACCATAAAACAGCCCACTCAAACAACGTTTATCATAACCGTTTTTTTGTAAATATTATGATGGGTGTCGTACATCACAAATTCTAAAGGCGCTTTTTTATCGGCTTTTAAATAAAAGGCAAGAAAAGGATTGGCGGCAATACCTGTCCCATAATGACAGGTTGTGATTAATTTTTTATCATAATAGATATCAACCTTATTAATAATCCACATAGGTATTATCTTTCCTGTTTTTGGGTTTTTAACAAGACCAGTATTCATAGGATGTTTAGTCAAACTCAACACCTTTATTATTTTTCCCATTTTCACTCTGCTGGGGACTCTAACTAAAATTGTGCCTAATTTCATATTTTTATACTCCTTTTTAATATGTTAAAGTTATAAATTTATTTACCATAAAATTAGCAACCGCCGACTGTTACTTTAACGAGCTTTCTTGCGCCAAAAAGGCTCCCATCAGAATATTCGGCAATGATCTGGACATAAGATTCCTGCTGAAGTTTTATCCTTGTGGATATATAACCCTTAGCATTTTCTGGCGACAAGTCAAACCACCCTTGAACAGAATGTGGATTATTAAGGTCGTATATGTAAAATGTTTTAAGATATTTTTGCGGCTTCATCGGTAACCCTACCTCCATGGTTAACGGAACCATTGCACCGTTTTGAGCAATTAACGGAAGCCTTATTTTGGGAATTAAAAGTTTTTCTTCAGCCGTCGGTGTGCCTTTAACCCATGTAACTTTTTTACCGTTAACTTCTTTAACATAAGATTTGTTGATTTTAATGGTTTTAATTAATGTTTTTTTACTTTTGGCGATGGCTTTTCCTGCTTCTCCTAGGATTACATCCGAACCAATTATTGCTGCAGTTCCCAGTATGGCCGTTTTTTTCATAAAATCCCTTCTCGATACGTTGTTACCCATCTTTAGAACCTCCTTAAAAATAATAGTTAAAGTTATAAAGTTATTAATTATTAAATAAATCATTTAATTTATTTATATTTAATCTTGCGAAAATTTTCTCAAACTTTCAATTTTATATTTTCCGGAAGCTATCCATCTCGACACCAGCATAAAATCGCTCTTTTTCCAGTAACCCGGAAGCAGAAATATTTTTTTATAATAAGGACTATAAAAAATATCCGTCGGAACTCCGGTAATGTTAAGTTTAGCGGCCAATTGTTTTTCCGTTAAATAGACGCCGTTAAAATATAAAATCTTTTTATTGCCGTAAATATCTATTAGTACGGGATGAAAATGTTTATTGACATAATTTATGACGCTTTTGCGGTTAAATACATGTTTGTCCATTCTGATGCAGTATGCGCAGGTAGGAAAATAAAAGTGCAGTAAAAAAACTTTCTTATGCAGTTTATTTTTTTTTATTGCAGCGGTAAGACTTTCCCATTTTATCGTTCCCGAATTGTTTTGACCGCCGGCATAAGCATTAACGGGGATAAAAGAGTCGATACCGATGAGGATAAAAACAAATATTGCGGACAACAACAAAAATACCGAATAACGCCGCCATATATTTAAATATTCTTTTTTCATTCTTTTCTCTTCAGACATAAAACCTCTATATTTTTATTGTTAATATTTGTATATTCATATATTTTAATATAATGGTATTTTAATTTATAAAATAATTAAATTTAATTATAATATATATTATATAATTGTCAATAGCGAGTTTATTTTCGTTTTTTCAATCATTTAAAATTTGCCTATAATATATTGCGAAATAGCTTCAAAATTGCCGGTAATCGTTAGTATCCCCATCAGTATCAAAAAAATACCGGAAATTATGGAAAATAAATTAAGATGGGATTTAATTTTTTTAAAAAAAGCAATAAAATAAGTAATGAATATGCCCGTTAATATAAACGGTATTCCCAGTCCTATGCTGAATACCGACAAAAGTTCGGCTGATTTTGCAAGGGAAGCTCCCATAGACGTATAAAGAAGAATGGATGCAAGGATAGGTCCTATGCACGGCGTCCAGCCTACGGCAAACGCAATTCCAAGAAAAATAGAGCCGAATATTATCCCTCCTTTTCTCTTCCATGGGAGAAAGTTTACTTCCCTGTTTAAAAAACCTATTTTAAAAAGTCCCAGACAGTATAATCCGAAAATAATTATTACTATACCGCCTATTATTCTAATTAATCCCGTATGAGTTTTTAGAAGATTACCGAAAATTGTTTCCGATCCCATTCCTAATGCGACGAATATAATAGAAAAACCTATT
>JAJZYP010000125.1 GCA_021798015.1 bacterium | reverse complement strand
ATTGATTGAAAAATTTATTCCGGAGTCAAATATGCTTAATCCGGTGGGCATAGTAAATGAATTTTCAAAAGCTATACGCAAAGAGCTTGATTTTAATATCGAAGCTTATAACTGTATAACTTTTAGGGAACATTTTAGAGACAGCGGCGATGTGCGCATTCCAAAAATTTATCAGGAATATACGACAAGAAAAATATTGGTTATGGAACTCTTGGAGGGCAAAAGAATTAACGATGTGAATTTACAAAAATCCCCCCCCGCTTTCAAAAAGCTGGCGGCGGAAAAAATAGCCAATGCTTATTTTAAACAAATACTTGAAGACGGGTTTTTCCATGCGGACCCTCATCCCGCCAATATACTCATAATGGATGACGGTAAAATAGCATTTCTTGACTTTGGCATAGTGGGGAAAATTGACAAAACAGCTATTACAAGCGTAATAAATACATTTGAAGGACTAATGACGAAAGATTTTAGAAAATTGGTAAACCAGTATGTAAATCTTGGATTTTTTGATTCTAATATTGGAGACTTTAACGAGTTTAAAGAAGAATTTACTAAACAACTAAGCGATTTTTTAAGTCCATATTATGATAAATCCTTGAAAGAAATAGATTTAAGCGCTTACATTTCCAAAGTTTCAGAGATATTCGGTAAATTTAAAATTAAAATTCCGCCGGATTTATTTCTTATAAATAAGACACTAATTCTTTTGGAAGCATTGATAAGAGACCTTGACCCTGATTTTAAACTGATTGACGCAGGTTTAAAATATTCAAAAAATGCCGCTAAAAAACAGTTGATGGAAACATACCAATTAAAGCGATTTAAAGAAATTTATTATGACTTTTGGGAACTTGCCAATATTTTCCCAAAACAATTAAAAAATATTCTTGACAAGTTTGCCAGAGATTTGGTTAGAATCGAGATAAAGACACCCGATATTGAAGCGCTTTCAACCAGTTTGAATAAAACCTCAAGCAGAATTTCTTTTAGCCTGATCATCGCGGCGCTAATAGTAGGCTCATCCTATTTAATGAATTCTGTCTCGACAAGTCATGGCTCAATTATCCAAACACTTGGGATTATCGGCTATATTGTAGCTGTAATATTAGGATTGTGGCTCGTTATCAGTATAATTATATCGGGCAAATATTGATTATCTTAAATTAGATTACTAAAACCATAACCTGATTTTTTAACTGCTTCCAGGTACATCAATGCATCACTATCTATCTTTAGTATGTCGTTAATCGTGGCAAACGGATTAATTTTTTTCAATATATTATTAGCCGAAAAATAATCACTGTCATAAAATGCTTCCATAAATTCAACCAGTTCTCCAAGTTTACCTTTATGCCCAATTAATGCATTGGAAATCATAAAATCCACATTTATTTTTTTAAAAAGATCCTCAAAAGATATTCCAAGAACAACGTTTACAAAAGAAAGCATCCCCGCTAAAAAGGCTTTGTCGGCAAGATTTTTGCTTATAAAGTTATTACATATTGCTTCCATTGTTCTACTTTTTACTATCGCGCTTTCCAATATGGGATCGGATCCTAAATTACCTTTATTTGATTTATTTGAAGCAAATATCATTGTTAAAATCCATCTGGAAACATTATCATATCCTAAAAGCACAATGGCTTGGTTTAATGAGGATATTTTCATAGCAAAGTCATAGGCAACTGAATTTATAAGCCTTAGAAGTCTAAAAATAAGCTCCGGGGACATTTTAAATAATGTTTCTATCTGTTTTATATCTGTATTCGCCTGAAAAGCATTAAATATATTTATTAATATTGCATAGCTCGGATCTAAGCTAACAGAGGATAAAACGGAAGGCTTTTGAAAAAAATAACCTTGATATAAATCGAACCCAAGGCTTTTATAAAATTTAAAATCCTCATCAAGTTCCACTTTTTCAGCCAAAAACTTTATCTTATAATAATTTTTTAGCGACAGAAGTATTTCTTTGATTTCACTCTTTGAGTATTGCTTGACATCAATCTTAACATAGTCAGATAACCTGATAATAGGCTCCCATTCCTTGCCGTAAACAAAATCATCCAGCGCAAAACTAAAACCCCTGTTTTTAAAATCTTTTATTATAGAAACAGCCGTTTCATCTATTTTACTTGTTTCCAATATTTCAAAAACAATCCTCTCTTTCGGGAGCAAATCCATTATCTCCTGATTCAGAATATGGGGAACCACATTAATAAATGCAATTTTATCGCTCATCAATGTTGTAAAACCCATATCATATATATTTTCCAGCACACCTGCCGTGGCACTAAGATTATCGACTATATTGGCAAAATTTTCATTACTGCTTCTAAAAAGCATCTCATAACCGAATATATTTTTATCATTGTCTATTATAGGCTGTCTTCCGATATAAATTGGTTTTTTCATCTACATTTAACACTTTTTTACAATATATGTATCAAAATTTTAAAGATTTTGAAGCCCGACTATTATAATTTCTCTGTTTTATTTTTATATATATTTTTTATCATTTATTATCCAAAAGTCAAATATAAAGAGAATATATATTAAGAGTAATCGTAACATTTGTTCAAATCTATAGTAAACTTCTCTTTAAATTAATTTTAAGGAGAACTCAAATGAAAACGAAAACGGTTCCTTTTTAAGCACATTGAATAATTCAACTAATTCTGATACACTGGTTTTAATTTCCATTGGCGTTCCCCCTTATTTAATGTTATTTGGTTAATAACCATTTTATAGGAGATGCACCTTTTTTGCCAGATTAAATTTATACAAAATAGTTTACACTGCCACCAATTATATTGTGTATTATATCAATTTAATAACAAAAATTAATAACAAAAGTTCAAAATTGAGAGTAAAATTATAAAAGAGGGTCATAAATTGTCAATTAAATCTTTTATGTCAATTATTTTTATGTTTATACTACTTTTCATTGCAAATGTCAGCCCCGTTTTTGCAACTTCACATACCTATTATTCACCGGAAACTAATCTTCAAAAAATCGATATATACTGGCTTAAGAAGGCTATTTACGCAAAAAGGCTTTACATAGCTATGTATTCGTTTACCGATTATAAAATTGCAAAAGAACTTATAAGATTGGCTCATAAAGGGGTAAAAATATATATTTACCGGGATGATAAGCAAATGAAAGACAGAACAGATAGAACTTATATGCTTAAGCATGTCAAGAATATTTACATCAAGGCTAAAAGGGATAAAGGCTTTTGGAATATAATGCATGATAAGATTTTCATTATCCGCCGTATAGTTTTTAGGGAGGGTAGCGCTAACTGGTCCCCATCAGCCGAAGGTGCCTCATGTTATCATGGAAGGTGCGGATCTACCGAAAATCAGGATAATAATGCAACCTATATTACCAATACAAATGAAATAAGGGCGGCAATAGAAAATTTTATTAAAATGTGGGATAGAAAATCTAATATTATTATAAGTGAATAGGTAAATTGAAGCACTTCGGTGAAGAACTGTTTAGAATTGAGAAAAATAATGTTTTATGATGGATGGAGAGAATAAAACCGCACGAAGGCCATTTAAAATATTAAGTTATATTAATAACTGGTAGGCGCGGGCGGTCTCGAACCGCCGACTTCTACCGTGTGAAGGTAGCACTCTACCCCTGAGTTACGCGCCCGCTTTATCTAATTTTATCTAATAATGTTATACAATATTATTATAGGATATTCAGTTTAGTGAAATAAAACATATTAAATTTAACAAGCAATTTAAATTTGAATTTGCTAATTATAATATATTTTTAAAAAAAAGAAAACGTAAAAATCCCTCATAGATGAAATTCATTATTCATATTATATTGAATAAAAATCTATGAGGGATTTTAATCCATAGCTTAAACTATTTATTATTTTATATAGTCTTAAACTCTTTTTCTGCCCCTGTAGTTGCAATAAAGATATCATGAGCATGTTGTTTTATGTCAACGGTTAAATTCTTAGACAATAACATCACAAATTTAAGCCCCTGCATTACTTCCGGATCTTTTGCCAATGATAGTAAGGACAGTATGCCCTTTTTTTGATATTTTTCTTCTTGGGCATCATCAATTGTTTTCATTGTTGAACGATTTAACGATCTAATAACTTCTTTCACATCCATCTGGGATACAAGCGCTTCTATTATTAATAAACCTGTATTCACAACCCTGTCTATTAAACCGTCCGTGAACATTCTTCTCGCCGCAGCTACGGCGTTTGCAAACTCAGTCAGATCGTCCAGTGTTCCGCTGTTAATAAATGACTCGCCCGTGTCAAGAAGCGGCTTTAAGTTATAATTTAATGTCAGTTCCGTTAACTCGGCCAATTTCTCGGCAGTTCCTGCCATACGCTCAATCATTGCGTCCGTTGTGCCTTTGTTAAATCCTGCGACAAAATCACCCATTTCCTTAAGCGATTGAAGTGTACCTGAGCTTTCAAGGTCGTCTATCTTTTCAAGCGATGATTCTAAAGATTTGGATATATATTGGGCTTTTTTGATAAGTCCAGCCATATTTTCATCGCTAAGAACATCCGTTAACTCGGCCAATTTCTCGGCAGTTCCTGCCATACGCTCAATCATTGCGTCCGTTGTGCCTTTGTTAAATCCTGCGACAAAATCACCCATTTCCTTAAGCGATTGAAGTGTACCTGAGCTTT